>CAZCHS010000126.1:0-1932 GCA_964498725.1 uncultured bacterium
CTATCTTTTAGTTTGTTCAATAAATTATAATTCTCCGTTATTGACTTTAGATAAAAAATTAATTGAAGCTGCTCAAAAAAATAAAATTAAATTGATAGGGGTATAGAATGATAATATATACATACTCTGAAGCCAGACAAAAATTTGCATCAGTATTAGACAAAGCAAAAGAAGACGGAAAAGTACAGATAGTCAGAAAAGATGGACAATCCTTTTTATTATCTCCAATTCAAAATGAATATAAGTCTCCTCTAAACGTCGGTAGTATTAAATCTAATATTTCTACTGAGGAAGTTGTTTCAATAGTTCGTGAATTCCGTGAGCGAAAATCAATCTAAATACAAGAAAGGTGCTTGAATTTCAAAGTTGTGGCGCAGGAAGATTGGCTAATTTTATTCGCCTTAAGTGTCGCTGAAATTTTTAGTTATGACAAAGAAAAATAAAACGAATGAAATTGTATTTAATATAGCATGGAGAAAACCTAAATATCCGGTGATTATTATTTCGAATGATGGACTTTATGCTGCATTCAACATAAATCAATTGGCAAAAAACTGCGTTGCTTCTATTCCAATTGATAAAAAGAACTACATCCAGGTTATAGATTCAACCGGGGAAGAATTTTGGTATTCACCTGGAAATTGCATTCTATCGCCTGGCTTCTCATTTAAAAGATGGACGAAAAAGAAAATTATAGAAACTTTCAACCGCAGTCAAAACGCAGAGAGCAAAAACCAGCAATACTCCATGAAATCGATATCCGCAAAAAGGCTGGATAGAATCATTCGTGACATTTGTGAAATGCTGATGTCCTAATAATACCATGCACAGGGATTCGCAGAGTTGGATGGTTTGGTTATTTGCCAAGTTTATTGTTAAACAGGCCTTTGCAAAGGCATTGTTACTTTACTCACCCATAATAGTGAACATTAGCCCCCGGTAAGCCAATTTTTTCTGGATTAAAAATAAAATCCTCCAAGGGTTGAAAAACCTTCGAGGATTGGTTAATGGATCTAAGTCAATAAAATATAGCATTCATAAGAAAGATCAGTTTTTATATTACCCCAAAAAAGACTTCCCCAAAAATAAAAACTTAATAAAAAGGTTGCACCTTGCTACATAATTTTTTATATTATTTGTGAAATAAATAACGATGTGAATAAAATAACATCAAAGAAAAAAAGTAAGGACAGTGGAAAATATCATAGCAAGAACTTCACGTAACTTACAAGGAAAATTGAGCATGAAGAAAACCATTGAAATCTGTATGGGCAGCTCCTGTTTCGCCCGGCGCAATGTAAAACTGGTGGACCTGGTCAGGGAATTTATCGCTGAGAATCAAATTCAGCATCAAGTTGACCTGAAAGGCTGTCTCTGCCTGGACCAGTGCAAAAACGGCCCGAACATTAAAATCGATGATACAATTTTCCACGAAGTAGACGCCATTACATTAATTAAAATACTTAATGACGAGTTGTTATAAATGAAATTTCCAAGTCCTATATATACGGAAAAAACCCAGTGCCAGGACTGCTACAAATGCCTGCGGCAATGCCCGGTGAAAGCCATTAAGATAGATAATGGCGTGGCGGAAATAATGCCTGACCTCTGTATTTTATGCGGACATTGTGTTGAAACCTGCCCGGTGGAAGCAAAAAAAATAAGAAATGATCTCCTCCTCCTCAATCATATTCTTTCTTCGCCAAATAAAACTTTTGCTTCCATCGCTCCTTCCTTTGTCAGTGAGTTTCCGGACATTCATTATTCCGAATTAATCCGCTGTCTGAAAGCGGTGGGGTTTGATGAAGTCTCGGAAACCGCCCTGGGTGCTGAAGAGGTCTCGGCCCATATTGGCAGTAAACTGGATGAAACCCATGAGAATATTATGAAAATCTCATCGGCCTGCCCGACCATTGTCAATTACATCTATAA
>CAZCHS010000126.1:2032-9158 GCA_964498725.1 uncultured bacterium
GTACCGAAAATGGCCAATGAAGGCTCGCTCTATCCGGTGGATGGCGGTATGATCGCCGGCATCAAAGCCAATTGCTCGGTAAAAGACCCCCTTTATATGGCTTTTACGGGAATCCGCAAAATCAAGGAATCCATTGCGGAATTTGTGAATACACCCATTGATAATTCGATCTTTCTGGAATTGCTGGCCTGCAATGGCGGATGTATTAACGGGCCCGGCACCTCAGCAAAAATTTCTACCATAGAAAAAAGATACAAAATTGTTAATTCCAGGGAGTATTCGCCGGAAAATATTCCCGGAAAACCAGCAATTGATATTACAGAAAATTATATGATTAAACCGGTGCGATTCAAGCCAATCGAAGAAGCGGAAATTATTGGCGCCTTATACTCAATCGGTAAATATCACAAATCAGATGAACTCAATTGCAGTGGATGCGGCTATGACAGTTGCCGTGATTTTGCCGCTGCCATGATTGACGGCAAAGCGGAAAAAACCATGTGCCTTTCCTATTCTAAAAAAATGGCACAGAAAAAAGCCAATGCTCTGATGAAAACCATGCCTTCGGGCGTTGTGATCGTGGATTCCGATTTGCGAATTGTGGACTGCAATCGCAATTTCGCCAAACTGTTTGGTGAAGAAACTGAAATGATCTATGACGCCAATCCGGGATTGGAAAATGCCGCCTTTGAAAAAATTGTTCCCTATGCGTCGCTTTTTTCAAGAATCCTGGAAAACGGCATTGAAATTATTGACAAAGAAATTAAATATAAAACTTCCGTCCATCAAATTTCCCTGTTCAATATTGAAAAACACCGGGTCATCGGCGGTATTATTCAGGACATTACCATTCCGTCGATTCAAAAGTCAGTGATCATCAAAAAGACAAAAGATGTCATTGAAAAGAATCTCACCACGGTTCAGAAAATTGCATACCTGCTGGGAGAAAACGCTTCGGAAACCGAAGTGATCCTGAATTCCATTGTGGACTCATTTTCCTCCGATTCACTGAATAAAATCGGAGGCAATAATGACTAACCGGTTTTTGGAGATCAATCACTACCAGGAACAGAAGTACAATCAGCAAGTTGCCGGTGACGCTTTTGTGTCGCAAAAAGTCAATCAGGAAGATCGCATCATTTCTGTTCTTTCCGACGGACTTGGCAGCGGCATCAAAGCCTCTGTGCTGGCCACACTGACCTCGGCAATGGCTAAGAATTTTGTCGCCAAAAATGTGGATGTGAAAAAAACCGCTGAGATTATTATGCGAACATTGCCGGTCTGCAAAGTGCGTAAAATCTCCTATTCAACCTTCACCATTGTGGATATTGAAGAAGACCACACGGTTAAAATTATTGAATACGGCAATCCGCGGTTTCTGCTGCTGAGAGCCGGCAAAGTGAAAGATTCCGGTGATGGGATAGAAAAAGTTTCCCTGGGTGAATACAAAACCGACAATTTGAATTATTACGCCTTTCAGCTGCAAAAAAATGACCGGATCATTTATTTCAGTGACGGTATTTCCCAGTCGGGAATGGGGTCTGCAAGATTTCCTTTTGGATGGACCCGTGACGGAGTGATCGATTTTGTGGAGCAGCAGGTGAAGGAACAGCCTGATATTTCTGCCTCGGAATTGTCCCGGAATATTGTCCTGCGCGCCAAAACCAATGATAATTTCAAATGTAAAGATGATACCACCTGTGGCGTGATCTACAGTCGCAATCCCCGGCGAACACTGGTGGTCACCGGCCCGCCCTACGACAAAAATAAGGATGGCGAAATGGCGCAGTTTGTCGATCAATTTGACGGCAAAAAAATTATTTGTGGTGGCACCACCGCCAAGATCATTGCCCGGGAACTGGACCGGAAAATCAAAGTGAATATTGATAACCTTGATCCCGATATTCCGCCTTATTCCGCCATGCCGGGTGTTGATCTCATCACCGAAGGAATTATCACTATTGTAAATGTCAGAAGCCTGCTGCAAAAAGAAAAAGCCAACACCGGAAAATTCAATGCCGCGGAAAAAGTGGTCAGTGAATTACTCGATAGTGACATTATTGATTTTGTGGTGGGCACAAAGATCAATGAAGTTCACCAGGACCCCAATATTCCCGGTGACCTGGCCCTGCGCAAAACAATAATCCGTGAAATAATAAAAATATTAGAAAATAAATACTTAAAAAAGGTGACCGTCAGGTTTATCTAAATTAAAAGGAGTAAAAACCATGCAAACAACAAAAGAATTAACACCGGTTCGTCAGTTTCAAAAGGTCTGCGACATTTTGGAAAAGTATGCTTATGACAAGACGAAGTTAATCCCGATTTTGCAGGAGATTCAGGAAGAGTATCGATATTTACCCAAGAAAATTCTGAATTTCACCGCAACATCACTGGAAATCCCGCCGGCGCGAATTTTTGGAGTCGCTTCTTTTTACAGTCATTTTGCCTTTGAGCCCAAGGGAAAATATGTAATCAAGATTTGCGACGGAACAGCCTGTCACGTCAAAGGGTCCATGAAATTGCATGATTCTCTAAAACAACATTTAAAACTCGATGGCGGTAAAAAAACAACTACTGATATGCTTTTTACCCTGGAAACTGTTTCCTGCCTCGGCGCTTGCGGACTTGCCCCGGCCATGGTTGTCAACGAAGATGTATTTGGGACATTAACTCCCGAAAAAGCTGTTGAAGTAATCAAAAATATTCAAAAACAGGAGAATGAATAATTATGAGCAATACAACAGATCTCTTAAATAAAATTCAGAAGGATTATCAGAAATTCTCAAAAAAATATCAGCAGCGCATCATTATTTGCGCCGGCACCGGTTGTGTGGCCAATGGCGCGTTGAAAATTTACGATAAACTAAAAACAGAGATAGAAAAACATGACATTAATGTAGATCTGAAACTCCGCCTGGAAGAAGCCAAAGACCTGCCGGTTGACAAGCACAATGTACTAATTTCAAAATCCGGCTGCCAGGGTTTCTGCCAGGTGGGGCCCTTGCTGGAAGTACAGCCTGCCGGTTATCTTTATGTAAAGGTTACGGTCGATGATGTGGAAGAAATCGTGGAAAAAACCATTTTGGAAAATCAAGTGATTGACAGACTGCTCTATGTTGACCCGAAAACCAACAGTAAAAGTACAACCAGGGAAGAAAATCCGTTTTATTCCCAGCAAACCCGAACCGTATTGAAAAAATGTGGTTCCATTGACGCCGAAAGCCTGGAAGAATATATTTCCATTGACGGATATAAAGGCGCTAAAAAAACTTACCTGGAAATGGAAGCAGCCGACGTTTGCAAAGAGATTGAAGAGTCCGGTATTCGCGGCCGCGGCGGTGGCGGATTTCCCACGGGTTTCAAATGGAAAATGGCGCTGAAAGAGGATTCCGATAAAAAGTATGTGATCTGTAATGGTGATGAAGGGGACCCCGGCGCGTTTATGGACAGAAGTTTGTTTGAAGGGACGCCCCATAGTGTCATTGAAGGTATGATGATCGCGGCCCGGGCCATTGGCGCCGATGAAGGCTATATCTACATTCGTATGGAATATCCCCTGGCTGTAAAACGGATTCGTAAGGCTGTTAAAGAAGCCGAAGAAATCGGTGTGCTTGGCGATAATGTCTTTGGTTCCGGCTACAATTTCAGGATCAATGTGATGGAAGGCGCCGGCGCTTTTGTCTGCGGTGAAGAGACCGCACTCATGGCCTCAGTGGAAGGTAAACGCGGCATGCCCATGCCAAAACCACCTTATCCCTCACAAAGCGGCTTATTTGGCAAACCATCGGTGATCAATAATGTGGAAACCCTGGCCACAGTACCGGATATTATTCTGAAAGGCGCCGGGGAATTTCGTAAAGTTGGTACTGATGGAAGTCCTGGGACAAAAACCTTTGCCCTCACCGGCCATGTGGTCAATACCGGCCTGATCGAAGTGCCCTTTGGAACGACATTACGAAAGATCATTTTTGACATTGGCGGCGGTGTTGTGGATAAAGAGGGTAAGATCAACAACGACGCTTTCAAAGCCGTGCAGATCGGCGGCCCCTCCGGCGGATGTCTGACTGAAAAACATCTCGATATTCCTCTGGATTTTGACACCATCTCAAAACTGGGCGCCATGATCGGTTCCGGCGGCCTGGTGGTGATGAATGATTCCACCTGTATGATTACCATTGCCAAATATTTTATGGAATTTACCCAGGAAGAGTCCTGCGGAAAATGTGTCCTCTGCCGGGAAGGGACGAAGCAAATGTTGAATCTTCTTGATGATATTACGGAAGGTAATGCAAGCATGAAAACTCTTGATACTCTGGCGGAACTTGGTGATGCCATCTGTAAAGGATCGCTTTGCGGCCTGGGAAAAACCGCGCCCAACCCGGTACTATCCACCATGGAACAGTTTGAAGCGGAATACCTGGCTCATGTAAAGGATAAAATCTGTCCGACACGGGAATGTTCGGCCTTGTCACTGCCTGTCATTGATGCGGAATTGTGTAAAGGCTGTACACTCTGTATGCGCAAATGCCCGGTGGATGCCATCCGGGGAAAAGTCAAGGAACCCCATGTGATTATCGAAGAAAAATGTGTCAACTGCGGCACCTGCATCGATGTCTGTAAATTCAATGCGATTTCTTAGGGATATTAGTTTCATGAAAATAAGAAATTTTAACCGCAGATCAACACATTTCAACGCAGATTTAGTTATAAAAAATCTTTGCGTTTTCTCTGCGTTCTTCGCGGCCTCTGCGGTAAAAAAAATCTCATAGGAGAAAAATAAAAATGTCTAAACAATACATAACACTTAACGGAAGAAAAACTGAAATCAAAGGAGATGAAAAAAATCTCCTGGAACTGATACGAAACAATAATATTGAAATTCCAACCTTTTGTTATCATTCGGAACTGAGTACTTATGGCGCCTGCCGGATGTGTGTGGTGGACATTGACGGTCGGGGAATTCAGACCTCCTGTTCCATACAACCCAGTGATGGCATGGTGGTCAATACCCATACTGAAGATGTCCGGAAAATCAGAAAAGTCGCCCTGGAACTGCTGCTGGCCAACCATGATCAGAGTTGCCCAACCTGTGAAAGGTCTGATTCTTGTAAATTACGCAGTCTGTCAGCGCAACTGAATATAACCCAGGACAGACTGCACCACAATGAAGAACGGGTGCCATTGGATGACGCCGGAACCAGTTTGGTGCGGGATCCCAATAAATGTGTGCTTTGTGGTGATTGTGTTCGTTATTGTTCGGAAATTCAGGGCATTGGCGCTCTTGATTTTGCTTATCGCGGAACCAAAGCAGCTGTCCTGCCGGCCTTTGGGAAATCCCTGAAAGATGTGGAATGTGTGAATTGTGGCCAATGCGCGGCAGTTTGTCCCACCGGCGCGATTTCCATCAAATCCAATGTTCAGCAGGTTTGGGATGAAATTGACAATAAAGAAAAAACTGTTGTGGTTCAGATTGCCCCGGCTGTGCGGGTGGCAATCGGGGAGATGTTCAATTTGCCCGCCGGAAAAATCAGAACCGGAAAACTGGTTGCGGCTCTGAAAATCCTGGGATTTGAAAAAGTATTTGATACCTCCTATGCGGCGGATTTAACTGTGATCGAAGAAGCCAATGAGTTTCTGACCCGCAAAATGAAAGGTGAAAATCTGCCCTTGTTTACCTCCTGTTGTCCGGCCTGGGTGAAATACTCAGAACAGTATCACCCGGAATTACTGAAAAACCTCTCCACCTGCAAATCTCCCCAGCAAATGTTCGGTGCTATGGCGAAAAGTGAAGTGGCTGACAAACTGAAAGTTGATCCCAAAAACATGACTGTTGTCTCCATAATGCCATGTACAGCGAAGAAATATGAAGCGGACCGGCCGGAGTTTAATAAAGAGGGCATTAAAGATGTGGATTTTGTACTGACAACCCAGGAAATCGGAAAAATGATCCGGGAAGCCGGAATTGTTTTTGACAGCCTGCGCGCGGAAGCTATGGACCTGCCCCTGGGATTTGGTACCGGCGGCGGAGTGATTTTTGGGAATTCCGGCGGTGTCAGTGAGGCTGTCCTGCGCTACGCCAGTGAAAAATTGACCGGCAATGAACTGGAGCTAATTGATTTTGACCAGGTGCGGGGTGATGAAGGCATTCGTGAAGCAAAAATTCAATTGGGCGATACTGAACTCAGTATGGCGATTGTTCACGGACTAAAAAATGCCGGCAGCCTGGCTAAAAAAATTGAATCCGGAGAAGCCAGTTACGATATTGTTGAAGTCATGGCTTGTCCCAATGGATGTATCGGCGGCGCCGGGCAGCCAATTGTGGAAAAACCGGAAAATGTTCTGCAACGTAAAGAAGGCATTTACCGGACTGATAAACTATCGGCCATGCACAAGCCCCAGAATAATCCTTTCATTCGGGAGTCCTATGAAAAATTCCTCGGCGAGATCAATGGCAAAAAAGCTCACGATCTGTTGCATACCAATTATGCCAGCAAAAAACGGATTTTTGAAGAAGGCATTACCGTTTGGGGTGATGAACAGGCTTCCGAAGTCACAGTAAAAATCTGTGTCGGGACAGCCTGCTATCTGAAGCATTCTCAAAAATTGCTGCATGACCTGGTTGAGCATTTTGATACCAGTGAATTGAAAAACCGGGTGGATATTGAAGCCACTTTCTGTATGGAAAACTGTCAGAGTGGCCCCAATGTGCTGATCAATGATAAACGGATCAGCGCCGCCACTTCGGGCAAGGTCATTCAGGAAGTGACCAAAAATCTTGCATAGACAAACTTCCGGGGTTTTTAAAAGCCCGGAAGTTAAATCCTACAACGACCTTACCTTCTTGCTATGATAGGTAACCGCGCTTTCCCGATTCCTTCCTTCACCACACAAAACCCCTATATTGGGAAAGCGCATTTTAAAATTACTCATTGATCCCTATAAAAAAAGAAAAGCTCCGGAATTACTCAGCCGGGGCTTTTCGTTATTATTCTTAACCTGGATTATTCATGAATTTTCAAATTTTTTAACCAATGTGCATAAAATTAATAAATTACAAAAGAAACAATAAAAAACTAATTTGAAAAATTCATAGAATGATATTCAGGTTAATCCCGATAGTTTC
>CAZCHS010000127.1:0-9091 GCA_964498725.1 uncultured bacterium
AAATTAACCAGTGGCACATTGTACTATAGTTGTTAATATAAGTTGAAATTGGTTATGATCTCCAGCAAGATAAAAGACAAAATGATCAATCTGAATATCGCTTACCAGATCCAAACCCAATGGGAAAAACATAATAGTTTTCGAATCTCTTTTTGTGTGAAATTGTAGTTACTTGCTATATTTAAGGTAAAGTTAAGTTATTTATTTATGACTTAAAAATAACTTGACTTTAACTTGACTTGGTTATATATTTCATAAAAAGGTGAAATATGCAGTTGCTATCAGAGATAAATCAATTAAAAAATAAGTTGTTGAAGAGTATATCAGAAAATGCACAAAATGGCAATACTGAAGAAACAGTTAAATTTTCAAAAATATTGCAAGAATTAAATGAAATTGAATCATCATATGACTATATAGAGAAAAAATTTATTAATCTAAAAAAAATGCATGATAATCCAACGTATGATGATTCTTCAAATCAAACAAATCAAAATACAAACCATATTTGGAACAACAAAAATAAGAACCTTAGTCCTAAAGCAAAAGGTAAACTTAAAAGGCAAAATTTTGTTAAAAGGGCAAAAGAAGAAGGTGTTACACTTTATCATAAAAAAAGTGTAAAATATTTCTCTCAAAAAAATGATTTGATTGGTATTGCTACAGCTACAGAAAGAGCTTCAAATAGGTGGTTTTTAGGATTACCAAAAGATGACTATGATTGTATTGTTTTAATTTGTGAGGACAAAAAAGAAATTACAACCACCTTTATTTTACCTAGAATTTTCACTTCAAAATATAATGATATGTTTAGTTATGATAAAAAAAATCAAATAAAATTGAATATTATTAAAAGTAATAATCAATTTTATATATCTATGCCTGAAGTTGAAAATATTGAAATTACAAAGTGGATTGATGATTTTTCAAATTTATAATAAAGGGGTAATTATGATGATAAGAAATATTGCAATTATAAAAACAAAAAAAGAACATTTAAGAGGGGTGAAGGTTTATCACATGCATGCCACAAAGGGAAAAATTACAAAATTGCAAGAAGGAGATTTAATTTTAATTGATATTACTGATAACACACTAGACTATTATGAAAAACCTATACAATATTGCATGGAATTTGTTGGATGTAATAAAGATAAAGATAATTTATCAGATAAAATTTGGGGAGAACATTGGGAATATATTGTATCAGGTAAAAATTTAATTGAACTTGAGAAACCTTTTAACCTTGACAAAATAAAAAGATCAAATAAAAATTATAGTAAAGGTGTTTTCTGGATGGCATATCTAGAGGATATTGATATTGAATATTTATATGATAATGGATATTTAAGACCCCGCACCTAATCTAAAAGGCACGGGGAATCAAATTACGAATTACCAATTACAAGTTTTTATCCCTGATACTCATTCCAACTACGAATCTTCAATTTCTCATGACTTTTCCGGCCAAGAGCTTCGATAAAACGCAGAGCAATTTGTTTATTCGTGATGAGCATAACATTATAATCCACCGCCGCACGACGGATCATATAGCCGTTGGTCAATTCTTCCTGCCGGTAGTTTTTGGGAATATTGATCACCAGGTCAATTTTTCCCAACTTAATATGATCAATCACATTGGGTTTTTTATTATCCAGGGGCCAGTGTAATGTCTCAACGGAAATTTCATTATATTGTAGAAATTTTGCGGTTCCTTCAGTGGCAAATAATTTTACACCATCGTTGAGCAATATTTTTGCCGCCTCCAGCATATCGGCTTTGGATTCGATGGGGCCGGTGGAAAGCAGGACATTTTTGATATCAAAACTAAAGCCTACTGATTTTAATGCTTTCAGGAAGGCTTCGTCAAAAGTATCACCCAGGCAACCCACCTCACCGGTGGAAGCCATTTCCACACCCAGGGTTGGATCAGCACCGACTAACCGGTTGAAAGAAAATTGCGGCGCTTTAACGCCAACGTAATTTAATTCAAATAATGATAGTTTAGGCGGTTCTACCGGCACACGCATGATGGCTTTAGCAGCCAGATCGATAAAATTTTGATTAAATACTTTGGAAACGAAGGGGAAACTACGGGATGCCCTTAAATTACATTCAATCACTTTCACCTGATTGTTTTTTGCCAGAAATTGCATGTTGAAAGGGCCGGTAATATTTAGTGCGAAAGCGATTTTTTTACCAATTTGCCGAATTTGTCGAATGGTTTCCAGGTAGGTACGTTGTGGGGGGATCACCAGGGTTGCGTCGCCCGAATGGACACCGGCATTTTCCACATGTTCCGAGATAGCATAGGCAATCAACTGACCATTTTGAGCAACACCATCGAATTCAATTTCTTTAGCGTTTTCCAGAAATTTACTGATGACAGTGGGATGATCGGGTGAGAGTGTCACAGCTTTTTGCAGATAATTTTCCAGTTCCTCATCATTGGATGCCACTGCCATGGCGGCGCCGCTGAGCACATAGGAGGGACGGATCAGTACCGGATATTGATGGGTTTTGGCAAATACCCTGGCTTCTTCTATGGAACTCATTTCTTCCCAGATTGGCTGATCAATATTCAAGGTGTCCAGCATATCAGAGAATTTTCTGCGGTTTTCGGCTTTGTCAATATTTTCAGGCGAAGTCCCTAAAACACGAATACCGGTTTCATGGAGCTGCAGCGCCAGGTTATTGGGAATTTGTCCACCGACAGAAACAATCACACCAATGGGATTAAATTCCCGGTAGATTTCCACAACATTTTCAAAATTAATATCATCAAAAAATAAGTAGTCAAATTCATCATAATCCGTACTGACTGTTTCCGGATTATAATTTAACATGATGGTTTTGTAGCCCAGTTTGCGCAGGGTTTTTCCTACATTTACACCACACCAATCAAACTCCACGGAACTGCCAATGCGATAGGCACCGGAACCCAGTATCATAACCGTATTATTAGGTGTTTTTTCCACATCATGCTTTATTGAATTATAAGTTAAGTAAAGATAATTGGTTTTGGCGGGAAATTCCGCAGCCAGGGTGTCGATCTGACGAATTTTCGGATGGATATTATGAGTCTGACGAAAATCAATGACGGAATCAATTTCCCGGTCTGTGATGATGGCGATCTGTTTGTCAGAGAAGCCATATTTTTTGGCTTTCAATATTAATTCCGGTGTAATGTCATTGTTTTTCAGTTCTTCCTCAATAGTCACCACATTTTGAATTTTATTTAGAAACCAGCGGTTGATCTTTGTGAATTTATGGATTTTGTCAACGGAAAAACCCGCTTTCATAGCTTCGGAAATAGCAAACACCCGCTCTTCTGTTGGTTCGGTTAGTTCCTGCTCCAGATTATCAAATTTGTAGCCCGGGTTACAGACCAGTCCATTGGCGCCGATTTCCAGCATTCGTAACCCTTTTTGCAAAGCCTCTTCGAGATTCCGACCAATGGCCATGATCTCGCCAACCGACTTCATGCCGGTGCCGATCTTGCGGGAAACTTTGCTGAACTTCTTCATGTCCCAGCGGGGAATTTTCACCACACAGTAATCCAATGCCGGTTCAAAAAAGGCGGAGGTATCACGGGTCACATTGTTCGGTAATTCATAAAGGCCATATCCCAGCGACAATTTTGCGGCAATAAAAGCAATGGGATAGCCGGTGGCTTTGGAGGCCAGCGCGGAACTTCGGGACAGCCGCGCGTTGACTTCGATAACACGGTAATCCTCGGAGTGCGGACTGTAAGCGTACTGAATATTACATTCGCCCACAATTCCAAGGTGCCGGATCGTTTTAATGGCGATTTCCCTGAGTTTGTGATAATCCCTGTTTGACAGGGTCTGGCTGGGGGCGACAACGATAGATTCGCCGGTATGAATGCCCATGGGATCGAAGTTTTCCATATTACAGATGGTGATACAATTGCCATATTGGTCGCACATGACCTCGTATTCCACCTCTTTCCAGCCTTTTAGGGATTCTTCCACCAGAATTTGCGGCGCGTGTTTAAAAGCTTTGTCCGCCATCTCACGAACTTCCTCGACACTTTTACAAACACCGGAACCAAGACCCCCCAGCGCATAGGCTACCCTGATCATCACCGGGCAACCGAATTTTTCCGCAATAGCAACCGCTTCCTCGGTATTGACAGCGATTTTTGAGCGGGCGGTTTTAACATTGATCTCATTCAATTTTTTGATGAAGAGATCACGGTCTTCCGTATCGGTGATGGATTTAATTTGGGTACCCAATACTATTACATTGTATTTTTTTAAAATTCCCTGGCGTTCCAGTTCTACACCTGTATTCAGTGCGGTCTGTCCGCCAAAACCCAGCAGAATCGCATCGGGATTGGTTTTCGCGATTACCTGCTCCACATATTCTGCGTTAACCGGCAGGAAGTATACTTCATCGGCAAGATCTTTTGAGGTTTGAATGGTTGCAATATTCGGATTCACTAGAATCGTGTGAATCTTTTCTTCTTTCAGCGCTTTGATTGCCTGACTGCCGGAATAATCAAATTCTCCGGCTTCACCAATTTTTAAGGCGGCGCTGCCCAGGATCAGGACTTTTTTTATAGAATGTTTCATATGCATCTCGTTATTTAGAAATTAAATCAATGAATCTGTCAAAAATAAACAGGGTGTCCACCGGACCGGGTTCTGCTTCAGGATGAAACTGAACACTTTTAAAGAGGCCTGATTTGTGGATCAATCCTTCGCTGGTATCATCATTCAGATTTTTAAACCAGGGCTGCCAGCCTTGTGGTAAGGTTCTGTCATCCACTGCATAGCCATGGTTTTGTGACGTGATATAGCACCGTTTAGTTAGCAGATCCATCACCGGCTGGTTTTGACTGCGGTGACCATACTTCAGTTTGTAGGTTCTGGCGCCGGCAGCCAGGGCCATGATCTGATGACCCAGGCAAATGCCCATAGTGGGAATATTTTGTTCAATTGCCCAGCGCACCGAATCAATAGTCGCTTTCGCCTGTTCCGGATCACCAGGACCATTGGAGATGAAAAGCGCGTCAAACTCCTCATGCTTCAAATCCGCATCCCAGGGAAGACGCAGAACTTCAAAGCCGCGATCAACAAAATTCCGTATAATTGAATACTTACATCCGCAATCCAGGAGGGCAATCCGCTTGTCTCCTTTACCATGAATTTCTTTTTTTGGTATGCTGACTTCAGATACCAAGTTGATTTTATTGGGATCCAGATAGTCGACATCCTCATCATTGATAATAATTTTTCCGAGCATCGTTCCATTTTCTCGCAAAACTTGTGTCAAAGACCGGGTATCAATGCCGGTAATGGCCGGTATGTTCTCTCTCTGTAGCCATTCCGCCAGGCTTTGAACTGATTTCCAGTGACTGTAATCCTCTGATATTTCGGAAACGATCAAGGCTTTGATCTGGATGTTGGCCGATTCAAAATCCTCATTCAAGACTCTCTCTTTTTTGAATTCGGGCACACCGTAGTTTCCAATCAATGGATAAGTCAAGGTCAAAATCTCTCCCTTGTAAGATGGATCTGTCAGACTTTCCGGGTACCCGGTCATGCCTGTATTAAATACTATCTCACCCGAGACAGATGCAGCATGGCCAAAAGAAGTACCACTGAAAATCATTCCATTTTCAAGTTGTAGTTCTGCTTTTTGTGTTTTCATTTTCCTCACACTTTTTAGTTGTTAACGATTCGCGTAATTTAATAATTTTGGTAAAAAAATCAGAAGGGTTTATTGTTGGGAATATAAAATTGTATTATTTAAGTTTCAGATGAATTATTATTAAAAATAGAAGGTGAATGACATGGGAAAAAGAGTTGTTTGGGTCCTTTTACTTGTAATCTTTACCGGTTGCAGCCAAAATCAAAGTCAGAATGTGATGAGTTTTAATATTCGGTTTGATTCAGCGCAGGATGGAATCAACCGGTGGACTAATCGCAAAGAGATGGTCCGTAATCTTTTTTATGAGAAGAATATTGATATTGCCGGTTTGCAGGAAGTCTTACCAAATCAATTTAAATATTTGTCGGAAAATCTTCAGGAATATGACATTTATGGCGTTGGCCGGGATGATGGACAGCAAGCCGGTGAATACTGTCCGATTTTGTATCGCAAAGCGCGATTTGAATTATTGGAGAGCAATACTTTCTGGTTGTCCGAAACACCGGAAAAACCCGGTAATCTCTGCTGGAATACTGTCTGTAATCGCATTTGTTCATGGGTAAAAGTAAAAGACAGAAAAAGCCGTGAGACCTGGTATTTTTTTAATACACATTTGAGTCACGTCAGCAATCCGGCCCGGGAAAAATCTGTCGAACTTTTATTGTCAAAAATTGATAAAATTGCCGGTGATTCAAAATTTATTCTGACCGGGGATTTTAATTTTCAAATGGATTCAAAAGCCTATCAGAAATTGATTGGAAATGATAACTTAATACTTCACAATTCAGCCGACCTGGCGCAATATAATTATCGTGAAGGTGATCATACTTACAACGGATGGGGACAAGGTAATTACCGCCCAATCATAGATTATATATTTGTAAGTGAAAATTTCCATGCTGAAGAGTACAGTATCCTGATGAAAAAAGAAGGGAAAGTGTTTATTTCAGACCATTATCCCGTAATTGCAAAAATTCACAAATAAAATGACAACTTTTTTGTGGTGATTGCCTCAAAAGCCAGTATGATTATTAAAACAATAGTGCGAAGGAGTGTGAAAATGAAAACCAGAATAATTATCCTAACAGCATTGGTCGCGTTGATGCTGAGTAACTGTCTGTACAGTGAACGTGTCCGGGGTAATGGACGAAGTATCACCTTTGAAGAAAATTATCAGGAGTTTGATGAATTGGAATTTTCCAATGCGATTGAAGCGGAAATAGAATATGGCGATAAATACCAGATCGTTGTGAGTATAGATGAAAATCTGGAAAAGTATGTGAAAATAGAAAAATATGGCAGCCAACTTTCCTTTGGTTTGCGCTCCGGCGTTTCTTATTCAAATGTCAATTTTAAGGTTCATGTCACCATGCCTGCCGTAAGAAAACTGGATGCCAGCGGCGCTTGTGAACTGAAAGTCAGTGGTTTCAAAAGCAAGGAAGATCTTACCATAGATGTTTCCGGGGCAACAGAACTGGATGCCTTTGTTAATGTCGGTAATCTGTATTTGGAGACATCCGGCGCCAGTGAAATTGAATTGATCGGCTCAGGAAAACATTTGGAAATTGATGGCAGTGGTGCCAGTGACCTGGACTTAAGTGATTTTAAAGTTCTGACTGCCACTGTAGATATGAGCGGTGCCAGTGAATTGAAAATCAATGTACTGGAAAGTCTCAGTGTGGACCTGAGCGGCGCTTCTGAAGTAAAATATTATGGCAACCCGCAAATGAAACACATCAGTACCAGCGGTGCTTCGGATATAAGAAGTATGGACCGATAACTAACTAATACTATAGATCCCATTCTATTGATCCTTTCACGGGAATATCCTGTGAAAGGATTTTTATTTTTCTGGCCTCATTACCAGTCTGGATTTTTTCTTCGAATATCGATATATTTTTTTACCGGGGTTCGCAAATTATAGGTGTAATTGTGAAATTTACCAATTATTGATAATCTGAAAATCAACAGCTATGCAGTCAAAAGATGTGGGGATACTAATGGAAAAACTATTTAAACTACAGGAAAATCAAACTTCTGTAAAAACTGAAATTATTGCCGGAATTACAACTTTTTTGGCAACCATGTATATCATTGTTGTTAATCCGGCAATCGTCAGTGCAACCGGAATGCCTTTTTCCGGTCTGTTGACCGCTACCGTGTTGGTTTCCGCTTTCAGCAGCATAATGATGGGGCTATATGCCAATAATCCGATTGTGGTGGCACCGGGAATGGGATTGAATGCCTTTTTTACTTACACTATTGTTATTGGCATGGATATTAAATGGGAGGTTGCGCTGGGTGCTGTATTTTGGTCCGGTGTGGTATTTTTGCTCTTATCTGTTTTTAATATTCGGGTTGCCATCGTGAAGGCGATTCCAAAGCAAATTCGTTATGCTGTGGCGGCCGGAATCGGGCTTTTTATCACTTTTATCGGCTTCATCAATGCCGGGTTCATTGTCAATAATCCGGACACTTTGATCGGTTTGGGGCAGTTTACAGCACCAGTCATAACTTTTTTGGCGGGATTAACCATTACTGCGATTTTGTTGGTGAAAAGAGTTAAAGCCGCCCTGATTTTTGGTATTGCAATAACAACACTAATATCAATTCCAATTGGACGGTTGTATGGAGATGCTTCGGCAATTAATTTGGGAGTGCCGACCTTAGTCACCTGGCAGGGATTTTTTGCGGCACCGGATTTTAGCCTGTTTTTGACTCTTGATCTAATGGAATCATTAAAATTATCCATTATGCCGGTAATATTTGCGCTTGTATTTACAGATATGTTTAACAGCTTGTCCACTTTTATTGGTGTTGCGGAAGCGGCTGATCTGACTGATGAAGAGGGGGAACCCAGACATGTTAAGGCATCATTGGTGGTAGATTCCGTTTCTACCGCTATTTCCGGTCTGTTTGGTACCAGCAGCGGCACCAGCTATATTGAGTCTGCCACCGGTATTGAGGAAGGCGGACGCACCGGTTTGACTGCTGTCATTGCCGGTTTGCTTTTTCTGCCATTTATGTTTTTGTCGCCTTTATTGTCGGTCATTCCGGCAATTGCCACCGCGCCGGCATTGATCCTGGTTGGTGTTTTTATGATGAAACCGGTTGCCAAAATCAACTGGACCAATCTCGATGATTCGATTCCGGCATTTTTGGGAATGGTATTGATTCCGCTGACTTACTCGGTAACACAGGGAATCATCTGGAGTTTTTTATCCTGGACAATTATCAAATTACTGATCGGGAAAAAACAGGAGGTTCCGCCAATGCTGTTGATCATCGATTTTTTTGCGATCTTATCCCTGGTGATTTAATATAATGGCCACCTCTAAATATTGATTTTAAACGATCAAGGATGATCGTTCTACATTTGTAGAGCGAACATCCCTGTTCGCTCAAAATTTTT
>CAZCHS010000128.1:0-9088 GCA_964498725.1 uncultured bacterium
AATTTTCAATTATTTAAAGGAAAGCGAATAAAATTAACAAGTTACGAAAAATCAAAAAAAAGATGAATTGGAAAATTCATAGAATGATATTCAGGTTAATCCCGATAGTTTCTGCAGGAAACATATCAGCGCGAAGCGGGCATTGTTCATATTTTTATGAATAATGTAGTTAGAGGAGTGCGTATATAAAAAAGGCCATCCACAGATGACCTTTAAGTTGTAGCGGGACAGGGATTTGAACCCCGGACACGCGGATTATGATTCCGCTGCTCTAACCAACTGAGCTATCCCGCCATGATTTCAAAATGCCCGAAAATTTAATTCAGCAAAATGTTTTATGCAATACAAATAGAAACTTTTTTAAAAATTTTTCTGTGACAATCCTTCTTTCTTTTTGAAGGCTTTTTCCGTATCTTTTACGAATGAAAAATGAGTCCAAAATATATCAACCCGGTTGCCACCGGAATACCCGGTCAGTTTATACCTATCTTGGATTTTTGTTAATATCAACTCTGTTGCTATTTGCCGGTCCCGGTAATAATGAAAAATCTGCCAAAATATCTTCCACGGATTCTAAAGGGAAAGATATTTTGATCAACCAGGTGAAATATTCCCTTCATTATTTCGGGCTGCGGCTCCATGAACCGGTGAAAGAGCAGGATGATTATACCATTGTCTACAAACTACCCTACAATGAAGTCAGTGAAAAAATCCTGCAGCCTATTCGTCAGGTTCTGGAACAACATAAATTGCAAGCGGGCAAACTGACGGTTTTTCCAAAAAACCAGGGGTTCAGTTACCGCGTACTCTATAAATACAAGCATGTGGGCAATATCATTGTACTCAATGAGCGAACCGTCGGTGACAAAAAACATCTGATCCCCACCAAAAAAACAAAAGCGGCAGAACCGGTTAAAACCGCAAAGATGGCGATCATCATCGATGATTTTGGGTATTCATCGGGACAGGCAGTCCAAAAATTATTGGAACTTGATATTGACATCACCGTGGCAATCATACCCGGACGCCGGTTTTCAAGCTGGACCTCACGGCAAGCCGCAAAAAACGGCAAAGAGGTAATCATCCACATGCCCATGGCTTCTGACCAGGAACATCTCAATAACGGGGAATCCCGGTTTATTTTATCAAATGACCTCTCTGCTGATGAAATTCAGGAGCGGGTAAACAGGGCCTTCGCCAATATTCCCAATGCTGTGGGCATGAACAACCACATGGGTTCCATCGCCACCACCCAAGTTGATGTGGTCATACCGTTGGTAAAAGCGCTAAAACAAAAAAAATTATATTTTATTGATAGTTTAACCTCTCCTTTGAGTGTGGTATATGAAAATTGCCTGATCAATGATGTTCCCACCGGAAAACGCCGCTACTTTCTGGATAATGTTCGGGAAAAAGAAGCCATTATCAAACAATTACGCCTTTCCATTAGATATGCCCGGGAAAACGGACAGATCATTGTAACCGGACATGCCAATCCTGAAACCCTGAGCGCGATCAATTATTTACAGGAATCCGGCGAACTGGCGGAAGTTAATATTTTACCGGCATCCAAACTTTTAGAATAAGCCCGTATCAATAAATTAAAATGTTTCAAAAGTCACCAATTTTTTTTAAAATTGGAGGTTTGAATAATTAAAACTAATTAACATAAAAGGAGTTAAATAATGAAATTGATAACAAAGATATTCAGAGGTCCGATTGTAGAATCCTTTCATTTGGGATATGCCTATGTAACCGACGAAACAGAAAAAGAACTTTTTTCCGCCGGAAATCCCGACACACCGGTTTTTACCCAGGAAACTGCGGCTCCTTTCAAAGCCATTACCCTGCTTCAGGAAAAGGCTGATGAAAAATTTAATCTTACCGATGAGGAACTGGCTGTCACCTGCGCCACCCATTCCGGGAAAAATGAGCACACCGAAATGATCCACAGCCTGTTGAAAAAAATTGACCTGAACATCAATGACCTGCAGTGTGAAATTCAGAATCCGGAAGATTCAGCCACTTTTGAAAAAATGACAATTCAGGGCAGACGGCCGTCACAATTGCATAATATCTACTCGGGTCTTCATGCCGGCATGGCAGTATTGGCCAAAAGTATCGATGAGGAGCCCAAGGATTATATTCGCGCTATCTCGCATATCCACACCAAAAATCTGACAACCATTAAAAAATATTCAGAACATGATAAAATTTTGACAGAAACCGATAATTCCGGCCTTGACACCTATTATTTGCCGCTAAAAAATATTACCAAAATGTATAACAAACTGATTACCGGCTCTGATGACTATCTGACAAAAATATTCCAGGTGATCACAGAATATCCGGAAATGATGGGCGGCGAAGGTAAGTTTGATACGGAATTTATCAAATTGATGAAAGGCAACGGCCTGGTGAAATCCGGTACCAACGGCCTGATCGCACTTTGTGTAAAACCACCAAAATCCAATGCCGTCAATCTGGTGGTAAAAGCAATCGACGGCAATACAAAAGCCGCAATCTCAATGGCCCTGGAAATCCTGCGCCATCTGAAAGTGCTGGACAGCAAAAAACTGGAAAAATTACATGCCTTCCACAACCCGGTATACAAAGATGTATTAGGCAACAAAGTCGGTGAAATGAAAACAGAATTAGTCGTGGAATAATGAAAAAACACTTATTCCTGGACCTGGGCAATGTTCTGCTCACAGTAAAAAAGGATATTGTCATAAAAAAAATTGCGGGATTATTGAATAAAGATAAATCGGATGTTGAGAATGCCATCGACTGGGATTTGGAAAAAGCCTATGAAACCGGTGCCATCTCAACAGATCAGTATATTCGTCAATTAAACCGAGCCACACAGGTTTTCGATTTTGAAAATCTGTGTGCGCTTTGGAAAAACGGCTTCGCACCGATCACAAATACAATCAACCTGCTTCCGCAATTAGCCAAAAAAAATCATCTCTACTTACTGTCAAATACCAATAAAATTCATTTTACCGCAATACGGGAAGCCTTTGATATTTTCAAGGATTTTGAACACCTTTTTCTGTCCTATGAAATGGGACACAGGAAACCGGACCCGGTAATTTATAAAAAAGCCCTGGCATCAGTGGATGCCGCGCCAGAAAACTCCTTTTTTGTTGACGATCTTCAGGAAAATATTGCGACTGCCGCCAAGCTGGGTATCACTGCCCATCAATACAAAAATGCCCGTTCCTTGCAACAATTTTTAAACGTACACACTCTCCTTTAAACGATTATTCCATGAAAAATATAAAAGCGATTATATTTGATTTTGACGGGGTCGTGGTAGACTCAGAACACCTGTATGAAGAAACCGGCCACCAGCTATTCAGACAATATGGCATAAAAGTCAGCGAGAAAGATTGGCAGATTTTTAAAGGATTAACTGCCAAAGATTTTTTTAATACGCTCATTCAACGGTACAACCTCAAGGTGACACCGGAAGAACTGGCAGAAGCAGACCACAAAATATTAAAACAAAAATTTCGTGCAAAGCTGGCCTATATTCCCGGCTTTCAGGATTTTTTAAAAATGGTTAAAAATGACTATAAATTAGCACTGGTCACCTCAACATCCTCCTCATTATTAAACTGGATTTTTGAAAATACAAAGGTGAACAGGGATTTTGAACTGATCCTGACAGCCGATGATGTTGATCACCATAAACCCCACCCGATGCCTTATTTGTCAGTGGCGAAAAAGCTGCAAATTTGTCCCACTGAAATGCTGGTGATAGAAGATTCTGTCAATGGCGTGGTTTCTGCAAAGAGTGCTGGCTCCAAAGTAGTTGGATTTTTGACAAGTTTCATTGCAAGTGATTTATGTGAGGCTGATTACCATGCTGCTAATTACCGTGAATTAAGTGAATTAATTAAAAATATTGGCTCTTGAAACCAAGAAAATAATAAACTTGCTTTTAAACAAATAATTGGGAAACTTTAAATATTGAACAACTTTTTGAAAACCGAAAATAAAATTAGAAGTGAAAAAATGTCAAATCCAAAAAAATTTATGAACAGACTAAGTGTCGACCCGTTGCCTGTCATTTTAGACCGCGCACCGGCAAATGTTAAATATCTTGCCCTGAAGCAATTCCGGTATAAGGAACAGGATTTGATCGAAGAGGTCAGAGCCAAAGTCATAGCTGACCCGGAAAGACAAAAACTGCTGGCGGAACAGGACGCCGACGGATATTGGCCCACGGATAGTGATTACACCATTGAAGAACGTCACAAGGCCATGCTTTTCCTCGAACAATTAAAAAACCTGACCCGGCTCTACAACTATGGAGAAAACCTGGAAAATGACCATGTGAAAAAGGGTTTGATCGCCTTGATCAAATTTCAGAAAGCCGACGGCAAGTTTCCCCTCCTGCTCCACCATCATGGGTATGCACTGCTGCTGTTAAACAAATTTGGATTGGCCGGAAATCCCATGGTGGAAAAAAGCTACCGCTGGATCAGTAAAAAACAACGTCAGGACGGTGGCTGGCTGAGTTCTACCATGATCCCCAAAGACAGCGACCATGATAAAATTAAAAGTTGTGTCTGGACCACCATGGTGATTGTCCAGGCTTTCAGCCATCACACACGCTTAAAAAATTCTGACATCTGTAAAAAAGGGGCGGAATTTCTGCTGAAAAATTACCTGAATACAGAAAAACCCAGCCTGTTTCCCGAACCCAATGCCTGGGATTACCTATTACCCAATTTTAATGATCAGGGCCTCTTTCGCGGCGGCACACTGAGATTTTTAGAAACCCTGGCACCTTTGCCGGAGTTTTATGACCATAAAATATTTAATAAAGCAATCGACTGGTTAATGGACCAACAATTTAGTGACGGCCTGTTTCCGGCGATTGCCAATATATCCAAAAAGGGAGATTATATGGTCTCCTATCGTGTATTAAGATTATTGAAACGCTTAGATGCAGAACGAACAGATAACGACTAAGGAGTTTTATCGAATGACATCAAAATCAAATAAACCTAGTACCCAGCCGGAAGAACTATTACCGGTTCTGGCTCTGCGCAATACGGTACTGTTTCCACAACAGGTGATTCCTATCTACATCGGCAGAGAAAAATCATTACAACTGATTGAAGACCTGCCGGAAAACAACAAGAAAATTGCAGTTGTGGCCCAGAAAAATGGTTCTCTTGAAGACCCTGCCAGTGACGAACTGTTTGCTTTTGGCTCCGTTGCCCAGGTATTGAAAGTATTCAATATGCCTGACGGCAGTAAAAGCGCCATTGTACAGGGATTGGAACGGGCTGTTATTGATGAATATCAGCAGACAACCCCATACTTTACTGCTATAGTTCGTCCCCTGGATGAACAGTATGAGCCAAACATTGAAATCGATGCAATGGTATCAAACCTGAAAACAGTTTACGAAAAACTGATCAATGTTGCCCCATATTTAAGTGAGGAGCATAAATCTATTCTATCCAATATTCAACATCCCGGACGAATGGTAGACCGCGCAATGCAGCTGATCAATGTTTCCGTGGACGAAAAACAGGACATTCTGGAAGAATTGGATATTCATAGCAGGCTGGAAAAAGCCACCGTTATTATCAATCGCGAAATTCAGCGCATCGAACTGGGTGAAATGATCCAGTCCGAAGTTCAGGACGAAATATCCAAGACACAGCGGGAATATTTCCTGCGTGAGCAATTGAAAAAGATCAAAAAAGAATTAGGTGAAGACGAAGGCTCAGTGGAAATGGATGAACTGAAAGAAAAGATTGATTCCATTAACCTTACTGAAGAAGCCCGTGAAGTGGCGGAAAAAGAACTGAAGCGATTGGAACGGATTCCGCCGGCATCACCGGAATATACCGTTGCCAGAACCTATCTGGAATGGCTCACTGAACTTCCCTGGGCTGACTATACTGATGATAATGTAGACATAAAAAATGCCCGTGAAACACTGGACGATGACCATTTTGGACTTGACAAAGTCAAAGAGCGAATCGTCGAACATCTGGCTGTGCGAAAACTCAAGGAAGAACTGGACGGTGAAGAAATGTCCAAAGGCCCGATCCTCTGTTTTGCCGGCCCTCCGGGCGTCGGAAAGACCTCCATTGGCCGCTCCATTGCCCGCGCCATGGGACGAAAATTCATTCGTATTTCACTGGGCGGTGTACGGGACGAAGCGGAAATTCGCGGTCACAGGCGCACATATATTGGCGCTTTGCCGGGCAGAATTATTCAGAGCCTGAAAAAATGCGGTTCCAGCAATCCCATTTTCATGCTGGATGAAATTGACAAAGTCGGGTCTGATTTCCGTGGCGATCCTTCCTCGGCATTACTGGAAGTTCTCGATCCGGAACAGAACTCAAGTTTCAATGACCATTACCTGGAAGTGGATTACGATCTCTCCAAAGTGATGTTCATTGCCACCGCCAACCTGAAAGACCCGATCATTCCCGCCCTGAAAGATCGAATGGAGATCATCGACTTCAGTGGCTATACGGAAGAAGAAAAGATCAATATTGCTCAAAAATTCCTGGTGCCCAAACAGATCAAAGCACACGGTCTCTCAACCCTTAAAGTTATTTTCAAGGATGAAGCCCTGCGTCTGATCATTCGCTATTATACCCGCGAATCCGGCGTGCGTAACCTGGAACGGGAAATCGCCAATATCTGCCGTAAAGTGGCCACTATCCGCGCCGAAAACAAACGACGCAAAAAATTTATAGTGGATGAAAAACAAATAGCAGAATTCCTGGGACCACAGAAATTTTTCCTCGATATTGCCGAACGCACCTCCAAGCCGGGTGTGGTTATTGGTCTGGCCTGGACAAGGGTCGGTGGCGATATTCTATTCATCGAATGTACGGGCATGAAAGGCAAGGGAAAATATCAACTGACCGGCCAATTGGGTGATGTGATGAAAGAATCAGCTGCCGCTGCCATGAGTTACATCAAATCCAATAGTGAAGAATTGGGGATTGAAGAAGAAATCTTTGAAAAAATGGATTTCCATATTCATGTGCCGGCGGGCGCAATTCCAAAAGACGGCCCCTCTGCCGGTGTTACAATTCTGACGGCCATTTATTCCCTGCTCACCAAACAGCATGTGAAAACAAATATTGCTATGACCGGTGAAATAACCCTGCGTGGCACAGTCCTGCCGGTTGGCGGAATCAAAGAAAAGGTGCTGGCGGCCAAACGCGCCGGTCTGGATACTGTGATCCTGCCTGACCAAAACAAGAAGGACCTGACGGAAATTCCGGAAAAAGTTCGTGAAGAAATGACGTTTCATTTCGCCAAGGAAATGTCCGATGTTTTAAAACTGGCTTTTTAAGATAAAAAATCTTGCAAAATAAATAAGAGCGGTGTAAATTTGCACCGCTTTTTTGATAAGAATGAAAACAGTCGGGGGCTTAGCTCAGTTGGTTTAGAGCACCTGCCTTACAAGCAGGGGGTCACTAGTTCGAGTCTAGTAGTCCCCACATTTAACAAAAGGCTTAAATTTAATTTAAGCCTTTTTTCTTTCCTTCAGTCTGCTGTCAGTTTCAATCTCGTGTACAATTAATCCTTCTGTGATGTACATCACAAATTATTTATAATTAAATACTTATCTTATAGTGTATGTTTAATCTGAAATAAGGAGAATTTATTATGATACTACAAAAGAAAATTCAATTATTCGTGCTTGTTATATTGACTATTTCAAGTTTTATTCTTTTTAGTTGCGAAGATTCCGGAACGGATCCCAAAAATCAATCGGAAGGAACACTGGTGGTCAATATTACCGACGCACCATTTCCAATTGACCAAGTTGCAGAGGCGAATGTAACTATCAATAAAATAGAAGTCAGAGAAGAAAATGAAGATGCTGATTTCCCTTTTATTACTCTTTCAACCGATACACAAACCGTAAACTTAATCGATTTGAGAAACGGAATCACTGAAAAATTAGTCGAAACAAATATTCCGGAAGGAAAATATGATCTTGTTAGGCTATATGTTGCCGAAGCCGTTATTATATTAACTGACGGCCAGGAATTTGATTTAACCATTCCCAGCGGTGCCCAAACCGGTATAAAAATGTTTATTGATCCTTCTGTATTAGTTGAAGAAAGCATGACGGCGGAGTTACTGCTTGATTTTGATTTAAGTAAATCCTTTGTTGTCCAGGGCAATCCCAATACACCGGCAGGAATCAATGGATTTATTTTTAAACCTGTAATCCGCGCGGTCAACAATACATTAGCCGGTTCAATTTACGGAGAAGTAAAGGATACTACCGATGCCGCGCTTGTAAATGCGCAGGTTTGGGTAGAACAAGATTCCGTTATAACGACATCATTTACCGGTGAAAACGGTCTGTATGAAATGATCGGTATAAATACCGGTTTATATGATGTTCTTGCAACCAAAGAAGGCTATGACACCGTAAGAGTAGACGGAATTGAAATTGAAGCAGGAGATCTTTTGGAACAAAATTTTATACTAACACCGGAAAATTAGCCTGTCAGTGACAACCTGGCAAAGACTGATCACGAAGATTTATAGAAAAGAGGTCCTATCAAAGGACCTCTTTTCTATCTTATAAGGGAGGAGAAAGAATTATTCAATTTCCAACACAAAATGAAGCGGCACATCGCTTTGATTTTCCCAGAAACCCCAGCGGGTTCAGCAGGGCAAAATGATATGGAAGATAATTTTGGATTTCCTGGGGATATTTGGTGCCCTCTTCCGGCCGCCACCAGTTCGTGTATTCCAGCATCTCGCCGGTAATCCATTCGGTATTAAAAACCGTATAGGAAAGGGTGTCATTCCAGCGCAGTCCAATCCAGACACTTTCCCGCATTTCAGAATTCATCGTATTAACAAAATCATTTTCCTCCTGGGATTGAAAAGTGACTAAATGGCCGCCATTTTCCTCGCATTCCAGTTTCGCGCTGCCCCATTTGGATTTATTGATGGACATAAAATAATGGTGTCCCTCGTGTTTTCCGATATAGATAAACTTTTCCATATCCGGCCAGGTGAGCACCTTAACTTCAATGGTTTTGGAACCATTATTGACAATATCTTC
>CAZCHS010000129.1:0-8956 GCA_964498725.1 uncultured bacterium
AATCCGGCTCTGACGGGGAGATGAAAAAGGGTTTGAAACTAATGTTCAGAGCAAAAACTTTTGACACTACCAAGATAAAAAAACAGAGCTAAAAAAAATGCACCCTGAAATTTACAAAAAAATTGTTTTCAATTCATCCTTCGGTTATGCCTATAGCCGAATAGTAATGGATGAGCATAAAAATCCTGTTGACCTGGAATTCCTGGAAGTCAATGAAGAATTCAAAGAAATAACCGGTTTGACATCGAAAAAAGTAGTCACGGAACGGTTTTCCAACTTATTCCCTACATTAAAAAAATCCGGCTGGATCGAAAAATACGGGGAAATCGCCCTGCATGGCGGCGAAAAAACCTTTGAACAATATTCCGAATCCCTGGATAAATGGTACCGAATTCGCGCTTTTTCTCCTGAAAAAAATTACCTGGCCACTATTGTTTTTGATATATCCGATGAGATGCATCTGCTACGCTATGCCGGAAATTTTCTTCGTCATACCAGCCAGGATCTGGATTACCAGGAAATTGCCGATAATTTATATACCATCACCAACGCGGTTCTGGTAGCCTTCAACCTTTTTGATGAAAAAGAGAAATGTTTTCAGACAACTGCGGTGGCCGGCGTTTCCGGATTTTTTCAAAATTTATCCGGTATTATCGGCTTTCCAATCATCGACCGGAAATGGTATATCAGCGATGACCAGTACCAGGAGATAAAAGCCACAACCACAACTTGCCGGGACAATCTGGCGGAGCTGTTCCGTGGCACTTCCCATGATAAATTAGCAAAATTATTCACCAAAACCCCGCTTAATAATCCGGTGTGTGAAATCAATATTAAAGTGAATGGCCGCATCATCGGCGATTTTATTTTGGTGCTGCGTAAAAATGATTCCCTGGAAAATGAAACCCTGGTGAAACTGTATGCGCGACTGATCGGATTGGCCGTCATTCGACAGCGATTCCGGAAACAATTGGAACGCTCCACTGCGGAACTCAATCTGGTATTAGATGCCACCGAGAACGGCTTTTGGGATTGTGACCTGAAAAATCAAACTGTCCACTACAATGATATTTACTTTACCATGCTGGGCTATGATCCCGGTGAACTGCCTCATACCATGGATATTTTTAAGGAATTGATGCATCCCGACGACCAGAAAAATGTCATTCCCATTATAAATAAGCTCATTGGTCAGGGGAAATCCTATGAAATGAGCTTCCGGTTAAAGACCAAAGCCGGGGACTGGAAATGGATATTGGGCAAGGGCCGCGGCTATCAATGGAGTGAAAGCGGAACTGTGGAACGGGCGCTGGGCGTTCATATTGATATTGATAATATCAAGAAAATGGAAGAGAAATTGCAGGAGAGCCTCAACCGCCTGAACCTGATCACAAAGAACATTCCCAATGTCATCTGGTCGGCCACTATTAATGAAAAAGGTGACTTTGCTGATACTTATATCTCAGAAACAGTGGATAAATTATTGAACTTACCAGCCGGATCGATCGGCCACAGTTGGAATGAATATTTCAAGTATGTTTACCCGGAATATATGCCCTTAATACTGAAAAAATTTGAAGAGGGGATTAAAAAGCCCGGCCAAGTGCTTGATTTTGAATATAAAGTCAAAAAAGGGAACGGCGAAGCGGCCTGGTTTCATTCCGCCGGGAAATGCTATACCAAACATGGCCTGCCACGGTTTTTTGGATATACCGCAGATATTTCCGAACAGAAAAAAATTCACTCTGAACTGGAAAAAAGCCGGGAAAGGTTCCGGAAGGCGGAAAAACTAGGCAAAGTGGGCAATTGGGAATTTGATCTTCAAACCAAAAAATTCTGGGGAAGCGAAGGGGCTAAAGCGATTTATGGCTTTAATCCCAATATTGAAAAATTTTCTCCTGATGATATTGAAAAATGTATTCCGGAACGGAAAAATGTTCATCAGTCATTAATAAATCTAATAGAATACCAGCAAGAATATAATCTTGAATTTGATATTATCACAAAAAATTCCAGTGTCAGGAAAACAATTATTTCAAAAGCTGAATTAGAAATAGATAGAAATAAAAAGCCTTTAAAAGTTACCGGTGTGCTTCAGGATATCACTGATATTCGTAAAAAAGAAGAAAAACTTCGGGAAAGTGAAGCCCGCAACCGCCTATTATTTGAAGCCTCCGCCGATGCCATCATGCACATGAAGGATGAGCAGTTTGTTGATTGCAATCCGGCGACCCTGGAAATACTCAATGCCGACCGGGATTACATTATCGGCAAGAAACCGTCACAGATTTCACCGGAAAAACAGGAGAACGGTGAATATTCCTATATCAAAGAACGGAAAATGATCAATAAAGCGCTTGAAAAAGGAACCCACCGGTTTGAATGGACACTGATAAAACAGAGCGGCGGGCTGCTCTATGTTGAAGTGCAATTAACACTGCTGCCCTCGGATGACCAGCACATATTCTTAAATGTTGCCTGGCGCGACCTGACAGTCCGTAAAAAAATGGAGCAGCAACTCAAAACCAGCGAAAATCACTTTCACGCTCTATTTGAATACGCGCCCACCCCCTTATGGGAAGAGGATTTTTCCGAAGTCAAAAAATACCTGGATAAGTTAACCGGTTCCGGTATTAAAAATCCGGATAATTATTTTGATAATCATCCGGAAGAAGTGAAAAAATGCCTGCAAATGATCAGGGTTCTGCGTCTTAATACAGCGGCGAAGAAATTACATGGCGCAAAGAGCAAAGAGGAATTAATTGATAATCTGGATAAAATAATTACCAGAATCGCTTTTCCGCAATTCAAACAGGAACTTATTGCCATAGCGGAGAACCGTGATTTTTGCACCTTTGATATGACAGCCTCTACAATTCAGGGAGAGACAATTTACACCAATGTTTATTGGAAAGTGGTGCCGGGACATGAGAAAACCATGGATAAGGTATTTGTATCCACCATTGAAATCACTGATCGTATTTTAGCGGCCCGGAAAATCAAGGAAAATGAAGAACGGTTGAAATCCATTACCGACGCCCTGCCGGACCTGGTGATTGAAATGGACAAGAAGGGAAACTACACCTATTTCAACGCCACCAATAAACAGGATGTGTATACGCAAAGTCTCAACATGACAGGTAAAAATATTTATGATACTTTACCGGAAAATATATCCGCATTGACCCGTGAAAAAATTAAAAAAACCCTGCAAGAGCAAAAAATTCAAAGTTACGAATATTCTTTACCAATGGAGGATGGCGAGCATTATTATGAATGCCGCATGGTGCCAAAAGGGGATGACCATGTGCTGGGCATCGTCAGAAATATTACTGACAGAAAATTACTGGAAGAAGAAAACAAAAAACTGGAGCAACTCCGCAACCGCTCCCAGAAACTGGAAACCATTGGGACTTTAGCCGGCGGAATCGCCCATGATTTTAACAATATGCTGACGCCTATTATGGGCTATTCCGATATGATCCGGGCCCGGTCTAAAGGCCGGGATGACGAACTTTATGAGGAAATTTCCGAAATCCTTCAGGCTTCCAGGCGCGCCAAGGAACTGGTGGAGCAAATGCTCAGTTTCAGCCGGGAAGCCGAACAGGAACGCAAGCCATTGAATATTGTGCCGGTGATCAAAGAGGCCCTGAAACTCATACGCTCCTCGATTCCGGAATCAATTGATATCAATATTGACATAGACCGGGTAGATGTTAAAATATTAGCAGACCCCACCAAGATTCACCAGGTGATCATGAACCTGGCCACAAACGCGTTTCACGCCATGGAAGAAAAGGGCGGAGTCCTGTCAGTGACTCTTGAGAAACCTACTATCAGCGAACAGGAGAGTATGAAATATCCGGACCTCACCGCCGGTGATTACCTGAAACTCACAGTCACTGATACCGGCTGCGGCATGGACAATCGGACGATTGACCGGATTTTTGAGCCTTTCTTTACCACCAAGGATGAAGGAAAAGGCACCGGCATGGGACTGTCCGTTGTTCACGGCATTATCAAAAGTCACGACGGCGCCATTCATGTCAACAGCATTCCAGGCAAAGGCGCCGCTTTTATCATTTATTTACCGGTCATTCAGCAGGAAAAAAGTATTGATGCCGGCGGGTCAGAAAAACCTCTGCTGGGCGGTACAGAAACGATCATGGTGGTGGATGACCGGGAATATATATCAAAAATGATCAAAAATATGCTGGCCAGCTATGGCTATCAGGTCTATGTGTACAACAGCAGCACGGATGCCCTGACAGCCTATCAGCAGCATAGTGAAAAATTTGATCTCGTGATCACTGACCGGAATATGCCTAACATGACCGGATTGGAACTGGCGGAGCAAATCACTAAAAATGATGATGTGCCGGTACTGATGATAACAGGGCAGGGGCATAATCTCAGTCAGGAGTTATTAATAAAAGCCGGCATTCTGAAACTGATCCAAAAACCCATTCTGTTAGAGGAGATTATTCAAACCATCCGGGATGTGCTGGATGAAAGATAACCTAAACCGGAATAAAAACCAGTCTGGAATCATACAATGAAAACCAATGATAATATTTTTAAAAACTCGCCCTTTGGCTATGCGCTTCATAAAATTGTATTGGACAATACCGGTAAACCGGTGGATTATAAATTTATCGAAGTAAATGAAGCCTTTGAAAAACTGACCGGACTGAAACAATCAGAGATCATCGGGAAGAATGTTACGGAAACCATTCCGGGAGTTGAAACTGGTGAGTTTGACTGGATAGAATTCTATGGAAAGGTGGCTCTGGAGGAAACCGAAGAAAATTTTGAACAATACTCTGAACCCTTGGGAAAACATTATAGTGTCCAGGTTTACTCCCCCTCAAAAGGAATATTTTGTTACAATTTTCACGGATATTTCCGCTCAGAAAATCATTTCTGAAATCGCTGCAAAATTTAATGAATTCAATGCTGAAAGCCTGGATTTTAATTATATCGCGGACAAGGCGAGAGAAATATCAGGAGCAAAATTCGCCGTATTGAACAAATTTGATAAAAATGGCCGGGATTTTTCCACGGTTGCCTTTTCCGGAATGAACCAGCATTTAAAAAAAGGAATATCCTTACTTGGATTTGATTTTATCGGTAAAAAATGGAACTACGATCCGGAGAGGGAGAAGAAAATTGCAGGAAGCAAGACCACTGTTTTTGAGAAATTAACCGATCTTACGGGAGATGTAATTTCCAAAAATATTACAAATTTATTATGCAAAACTTTTAAAATCGGAAAAACGGCTGTTGTAAAAACTACAAAAGATGGCAAAATGCTCGGCGATTTTACACTTCTTTTTTCTCGTAATGATGAATTACAGAATCGGGAATTAATGGAAACCTTTGCTGACCTGACCGGTATGCTGATTAAGCGTCTTGACAGTGAACAAGAAATCATTGAATCGGAAAAATTACAAAAATCCCTCCTGAAAAATATCTCCGCTGGAATTATGATAGTTGACCCTGAAACAAAAGAAATTGAGATTGTAAATAAATATGCTCAGGAATTAATCGGACTTCCTGAAAATGAAATCATCGGGAAAATATGCCATCAATTTGTTTGTCCGGCTCATGAAGATCGCTGCCCTGTTTGCGATATCGGCCAAACGGTTGATAACTCAGAAAAAACGCTGCTCACACCCGGGGGCACAGAAATTCCCATCCTAAAAACTGTAAAATACATTCAAATAAACGGCAAAGAGAAACTGATTGAGAGTTTTGTGGATATTACCGATAGAAAAAAGATCGAAGGAGAGTTGAAAGAAAATCAAGATTCTCTTCAGGCTGTGCTACACTCGACAGCTGATGGTATTTTAGCAATTGGCAAAGATAAAAAAATACTTTATGCCAATGAACGCTTTTCAGAATTATGGCGAATTCCCCCGGAGCTTCCGGAAAGCCGGGATGACGAAACCCTGTTACAACTTATTCTCGATCAGGTGACCGATCCGGAAGGTTTTTTAATGAAAGCAGAAGAACTTTATAATAGTGATAAAGTAGATCTTGATGTAATAAATTTTAATGACGGACGTGTATTTGAGCGGCTCTCACGACCTTTACTAAGAGGGCCGGAGATAACGGGGCGTGTTTGGTCTTTTCGTGATATTACAGACCGTAAGCTGGCTGAAAAAAAATTAAAAGAAAGTCATAAGTTATTTGATTTGTTTTTTCATGAATCTTTGGAGGGATTCTTCTTCATGATGCTGGATGAGCCGGTTGAATGGAATGACAATATTGATAAAGAAAAAGCACTGGATTATGTTTTTTCCAATCAGCGGATTACAAAAATAAATGATGCCATGCTCCAACAATACAGGGCAAAAGAAGAGGATTTTTTAAAACTGACACCCAATGATTTGTTTTCGCACGATTTGAAGCATGGAAGAGAGGTATGGAAAAAATTATTTGATAAAGGAAAGTTCCATATTGATACAACAGAAAAAAAATTGGATGGCACTGATATGAGTATTACCGGAAATTATATCTGCCTGTACGATGAAAAAGGAAGAATTACCGGACATTTTGGTGTGCAGAGAGATGTTACGGAAGACCGAAAAAATAAAGAAGCGCTCAAAGAGAGCGAGAGACAACTTAATAGAGCACAGCATACGGCAAAGATTGGTAATTGGATTTGGTATATACCAGAAAATGAACTTTGGTGGTCTGATGAAATGTATAATATTTTTGAAATTGACAAAGATGCATTTACCGGTAAATTAGATGAAGTGATCGAAAGAGCCATTCATCCGGAGGATAAAAAAGCAGTAGAGCAATCAAATTTCTCAGTAATGGTTAAAAATAAACCAATTCCGGTTGAATACAGAATAAATACTAGAGACGGGAAACAAAAGTATGTATTGGGATTGGCTGATAAGGTAACCCTGGATGAAAATGGAAAAAGTAAGATACTAACCGGAATAGTCAAAGATATAACCGATTACAAATTGGCACAAATAGAATTAATTAAGGCCAAAGAAAAAGCCGAAAAAAGCCAGAAGAAATTAAAAGAAGCCCAGCGCATTGCACATATGGGTAATTGGGAACTTGATATTGAGGCCAATGAATTATTTTGGTCTGATGAGATTTTCAGAATTTTTGATTGCGAGCCACAAGAATTTGATGCCACTTATGAGGCATTTTTAGAGTTTATTCACCCTGATGACCGGGAAATGGTCAATTCTGCATATTTAAAATCCTTAGAAACAAAAGAAGAATATCAAATAGACCATCGAATATTAACAAAAGATAACCAAATAAAGATTGTAAGAGAAAAATGCAGAACAACTTTTAATGACCATGGAAAACCATTAACCTCTTTTGGTATAGTGATCGATATCACCAGGCAAAAAGAAGCTGAACAAGAACTTGAGATGTTTAAAATCATTTCTGATAATGCTGTTTACGGTAAAGCAATTACTGATCTAAAAGGCAATATAATCTATATTAATAACTTCTTTGCTAATATACATGGCTATATTCCGGAAGAATTAATCGGTCAGAATCTGTCTCTTTTTCATAATCCAAAACAAATGGAAGTGGTTAAACGACTTAATAACAATTTGTTAAAAAAGGGATACTATCCACCTACTGAAGTATGGCATATAAATCATAAAGGAACAGAGTTTCCGATGTTAATGAGTGGGATTGTAATAAAAGATGAGACTGGCAAACCATTACATATTGCCGGCTCTGCAGTTGATATCACCGATCAAAAAGCACTGGAAGAGCAAAACAAACAACTGGAACAACTCCGTAACCGCTCGCTAAAATTGGAAACCATCGGAACTTTAGCCGGTGGTATTGCGCACAATATTAATAATTTGCTGACCCCGATCATGGGCTATTCGAATATGATAAAAATACGCGCGAAGAATACTGATGAAGACCTTTATGAAGAAATTTCTGAAATTTTACAGGCGTCAAAAAAAGCCAGAGATTTAGTGGAGCAAATGCTTCATTTCAGTTTGGCTGATGATCAGGAGAGAAGTTTCGTTAATATCGTTCCCGTCATAAAAGATACCGTTGAATTACTCAGATCATCGATACCGGAATTTATTACCATCGATGTTAATATCACTCAGTCAGAGGTTTATATTCTTGCTGATCCGGCCAAAATATCCCAGGTGGTGATGAATCTTGCGACAAATGCTTTTCATTCCATGGAAGAAAAGGGCGGCAAATTAACAATTTCCCTGGAAAATATGTTCATTGATGGAACGGAAATGTTTCAATATTTAGACCTGCCGGAAGGGAACTATCTGCTCCTGAAAGTAGCGGACACCGGAACCGGTATGGATGCAAAAACCATTGAACGCATATTTGATCCCTTTTTTACCACAAAAGAAGAAGGCAAAGGAAAAGGCATGGGATTATCTGTAGTCCATGGTATCATCAAAAGTCATGACGGCGCCATCCATGTGGAGAGTGAGCCGGGCAAAGGAACTCATTTTTACATTTATCTGCCCATTATCGAAGATCAGAAAAGTAATAATACCAGTGGTTCAGAAAATCCGCTATCCGGCGGAACAGAAAGGATCATGGTGGTGGATGACCGTGAATACATCTCAAAAATGATCAAAAATATGCTGACCAGTTATGGCTATCAGGTCTATGTGTACAACAGCAGCACGGATGCCCTGACAGCTTATCAGCAGCATAGTGAAAAATTTGACCTCGTAATTACCGACCGGAATATGCCCAATATGACCGGCCTGGAACTGGCGGAGCAAATCACTAAAAATGATGATGTGCCGGTACTGATGATAACAGGGCAGGGGCATAATCTCAGTCAGGAGGACTTACAGAAAGCGGGAATTATAAAATTGATTCAAAAACCGATTTTATTAGAGGAAATTATTCAAACTGTGCGGGATGTGCTGGATGATAAGTAAGGGTAAAAAAGTGTGGGGAAGCTCTACAT
>CAZCHS010000130.1:0-8788 GCA_964498725.1 uncultured bacterium
GGGAACAAGGGGGTTGTGAAATTAATATAAAAGAGCATATTTTATTCATTTTTTTATAAAACTTTTGACACTACCGTCGAATTTTTTTCATAACAGAAACCGAAGGCATTATCATCTCAATTATTTTACTTTGGTATTTTCGGAAGCCCACCGCACAGCCTCTTCCAGGTGGCGAATGAAAAGTGAATCCGAATAAAGTTCCGGTGTATGCCCGAGGGCCGTCTGAAACAGACGACCGTTTCCCACTGTTTGGCACCAAACCAACGGATGGTCACCCATAGGCTGTTCAGCACCTTCAAACCAACGATTGTCATCTACAGCATAACTGGATTCATCAATGGAAATCAGCACATCGACTTCCTCACGGGGATTGCGGTCAAAACTGTACCATTCATCCGCAATGACCCAGACCGAATCTGGAAAAAATGAGGTAGCCGGATGACCGCGGTCCTCAATGATCAGTTTCCCCTTTTGTACTGGCGGATGTCCGGTGAATTTTGCACCCACCGCCTGAACAAACCAGGGCCAGTCATTTTCAGTGATGGTGCCGGAGTGGACGGTTACCAGACCGCCGCCATTTTCCACAAAAGTTTTCAGGGCTTTCTGCTGCTCCGGGCCGAGTACATTACCGGTGGTATGAAGAAATACCACCACTTGCAGCGAATCAAGGGTTTGGGCTGAAAAGAAAAGTGAATCTTCCGTATGTACCATTTCCCAGCCATTGGTCTTCGCAAGGGACTCAAACATTTTGACAGCCACGGGAATTACCTCATGCCGGTACCCCGTTGTTTTGCTAAACACGGCCAGTTTCATCGGCTCTCCTTTTGATTTTTCATTGCAGGAACAACAGAGCAACGCCAGTATCAGCAACACCAACAATTGACGGTTCATTAAAAATACCTTCCTACCATGGGGTGTTTAACAATCGCTCGTTTCAATTCCAGCAGATGGACAATTCCCTGGGTTTTATAAACAATCTTCCCTCCTGGTTCGATCAAAAGTGTAAAAGGCAGAGCGCCGCTCCATTCGGGATCAATAGTTTCAATAAATTGATCAGTGTCGGCACCTGAATAGATAAAATTCCGCACCGGCAAGTGCTTTTCTTTTAGCAGTTTCAGGGTTTCGTCAAATTTATCCGGTTTATCGGTAGACAGTGTTATAAATTCAAAAGCGCGGCCGCCGTAATACCGTTGTAGCAGAACCAATTCCGGCAATTCGATGACACAGGGTGAGCACCAGGAGGCCCAGATATTGATCAGGCGTAATTTATTGGAGGTATTGGCCAGCAGCGTATCAATGCCGGCAATATTCGTCTTTTTCAGGGTAACCGGCCGTTCCTGCCATTCCTTGTTGATTTTCTCTGTCCAATCGGATTTCCAGGACCATTTGATGGAACATCCAAAGGATTTTGTGCGGGGATTGGTGACTTCCTCACCGGCCAGTACCTGGTCAACGGCCAGCCGCAGGTCTTCCCCATTGGCTGTGCCCGGACGCTCAGTGCCATCCATTCGCCCGGAATACCGTAATTTTCGCTGATCATCAAAGACAAAGAAATGTGGCGTCGCCTGGGGACCATATTGAATGGAAATCGCCTGGTTGTCGCCATCATAAAGGTATGGAAAATTATAGCCTTTTGTTTCAGCGCGAATTTTCATGTTTTCAAATTTATCATCCAGGTCAGAATAACCGCATTCTTCCGGCAGCAAGGCATAGGGACTGGTGGGATTGATGGCCACAACAGCGGCATTTTTTTCTTTGTACTCCTCAGTGAAGGCAATCAAACGGTCTTCGTAAGCCTGGGCTGTCGGACAGTGATTACAGATAAAAGCCACCACCAAAATTTTTGCATCATCGAAATCATCGATGGAAACGGTTTTCCCATGGATATCAGGTAAAGAAAACACGGGAGCGTTGTCGCCGGTTTCCAGCATCTTTACTTCTTGCTTTTCCAGAATCACCGGATCAGGGGTAAAGGCTTCCTTGTCATCAATGTTGTGTTTATTGCAATCCATCATAATAATGGCTGTCAGAAATATCAGCGTCACTGTCAGAAAAGTGCTATAAGTGATATTTTTTATTAATTTGCTCATTATGACCTCATTTTAATAAAAATTCCACGGCCAATATCTGTTGAAAAAATAATTCTGCCCCGCAGAATGTCCGGTGGACATTGAGCAGGTCATCGTTTTCTCACCAATACCACCCACTGATCATTCGAAGGCGTTTTCAGCGAGCCGGGAAACTGCATATGATAGGATTCACCCCATTGCGATGAACGTATCTGCAACCAGTTCACTTCATATTCAGCCGGCGATATATTCAATGTTACTTCACCCTTTCCGGTAAAGTAAACAGCATAATCCAGTTCCTTGACACTAATGCTGAAAGCCTCATTTTCTTCACGATTACCCAGCAGATGATTGGCGGGTTTCATTTTAAAAATATCAATAGAATCTGTGAGCATTCGCATACTTTTGATATGATATTGCGCAACATGATTTAAACCCAATCCCCAGTCAGGCCGATGAAAGCGAACCGCTGCATGTCCAGCAAAAATATTTCGCCAGAAACGCTCTTCACCATCCTTATGCAATGCCGCCCAATAAATATTTTCTTGTCCGAAAGTGTTCATCATACCACCATAGATCTTCACATTGTTAATCGGGCGTGGAGCAGTTGAAAAGTACACATGATTTCTTACAAACAGAGCTGTTTTATAATGGGTTTCCCCCCGTTGTGCATTATTATTGGAAATATCTACATACTGATAGGATTCAGGGTCATTGATGGTATTGGCTGGTTTTGCCGCTGAACTGAGTTCCGCGTTAAAATGTTCTGAATGCCATGGCCCCAGGCCGGAATGTTGGGATACTGCTTGCGGTACAAGTCCGTCAGTTGGGTCCCAAATATCCCACATCTCGGTTACAACTATTTTTCTGTTCCTCTCTTTGGCGATTTTTCTTATGTATGCTGACCAGTAGCGCCCCCATTGGGGAGGAGCCTTGGTTTCATTATCAATACAATAGAGAACATGAGGATAATCAAGGGAAATGGACATCAGTTGATCAACAAATTTTTGTTGGTACTTCAGCACAATGTTGTTGTTATTTAACCTGGGAACCGTCCAGAAAAATGGATTATTCTGTGATTGAGCCGGATAGTCAATGATCTCCGGAAGTCCGCTCTTACCGGTGTCATAGGCATTGTTTAACTTTGGGTTAAAGGGGTTTTCAGCCCAACCCTTTTCACCCCAGTAAAAATCATAGGTAGCCCAAATTTCCACCTGTACAATAATATCGCGTTCCAGGGTGAGGTCAAGAAAATTTTTAAACCGGCTCCAGTATTCCCGACAAGGTTCATTGAGATCATACAATCCCTTTTTCAACTCAAAGGGTTTTGCATTTTCAACATCCCGGCTGCTCATGGTACAACGGAGATAATTTCCTCCTACCGAAACCAGCAGATCAAGATGTTCTTTTAGGTTATCAATCTGAAAGAGATTATCCTCAATCGAACCGCCCAGCAGAAGAATTGATTTTCCCTTATATTGCCAGTACATGGGGTTTTTAGTAGAATTCTTGATGGCCCCGTGATCAGGATTTTGGGCAAAAACACTTATTGAAGAAAAAACAATTAAAATGTAAGCAATTAATTTCTTCAGCATAATATTATTCCTTTTTAAAAACAGCCATGTGTCAACTGTTATGTACAAGTATTAATATATTCCAGTACAAGGGAAATATCAATGAATTTATTCTTGAATTATTATCTTTATAGAAGTTAACCTGCATTATTCATATAAAACGACTTCGTAGTTAATGATCATCAAATCCCGAAGGATTGATGAACAAAATTAAGAGATAATTTCAAAAACACATACCTACTGTCATATGGTAGTTGCCGGATCAAAGTAGACAGTTAAAGAGGATAGAATGCCACTTCAGGTCACTCATTGACAAACTCAAAGTGACGGATGACACTTTTGAGGACAGCCCTTTATTCATATTAAATGACTTCGTAGTTAATGATCATCAAATCCCGAAGGGATTAAATAAAAATAACTGTGGGTGATAACCCACAGAATAATAACAAACAATTTTGAAAACTCCGAAGGAGTTTAACATTTTAGAATAGAAAATCATAGAGAACCATATTTTTCCTTTAAGTCCAATACAATCCCGCCCAGATACTTTGCAAAAAAATTATAGAAAATAATGAGAATAGCAATCCAGAAAACCAGCATCACAGACAACATTATTCCAAAAATAAAAGAAGACATGAGAATACCGCCTAAACTCATTTCCGCAAAGCTTTCCACGCCGACTTCTCCCATTCCGGCCATAGATTCTGTGACACTGTTCAAAAGCCGCAACACCATTAATGTTGTAAAGGTAAAAAAAATGGTTCCCGTGGTCATTAATGTTAAAAAGGAGGTTTTTAAAACCGAACTCAGGCTGATATTTTTGATTTCGTATTGCATTCTGTCCTCATGTTTGCTGGTAAAAAGTAGGGAAAAAGTTACGAATTGACAACAGGAAAATAATGTTGAATCTTTTCATCCTCCATTCCTTACAGAAAACATTCGATAACAACCAGTTTTATATTAAAATTAAATTGCTTTTTAAAAATAATCGAGTTATTTTAAAAACAGACTTATAAAATAATCGACTTAATTTTTATTTTTCAAGAAAGAAATACCAAAATGGAATATTTAATCAAAAGAAATAAGATAGAAGAAATTCGAAACCACTTAAACAAAAAAGAAATCACACTGATCAGCGGGGCCCGTCAAACCGGAAAAACAACAATCATGAAAAAATTACAAAAGGAGCTGATGGCTAAGGGAAAAAACACTCTTTTCCTCAACCTGGATTTTGAAATGGACAAAGAATATTTCACATCACAAAGCCAGTTAATTCAAAAACTCCAATTAGAATTTGGAAGTAACAACGCCTATATTTTTGTCGATGAAATTCAAAGAAAAGAAAATGCCGGATTATTTCTTAAAGGGATCTATGATATGGAACTGCCCTATAAATTTATAATATCAGGTTCCGGCAGTATCGAACTGAAAGAAAAAATTCATGAATCACTTTTTGGTAGAAAACAACAATTTGAACTAAAGCCGGTTACTTTTTCTGAATTTCTAAATTATAAAACCAATTACAGATACGAAAATAAACTGGTTGATTTTTGCAGGGTAGAAAGTAATAAAAGGGAACTGATACTAAAGGAATATTTAAACTTTGGCGGATATCCACGTGTTGTTACCAGCACCGAAAAATCCGAAAAAAAAATGATTATTGCAGAAATTGTTTCCAGTTATATTAATATGGATATTTCATTTTTACTCAATCTCACAAAAACTGATGAATATCTAAATATGATCAAATTATTAGCAGGTCAGGCAGGCAAAGTGATTAATTATTCAAAATTATCTAAAAATGCCGGTGTTTCCTTACCAACTTTAAAAAAATATATATGGTATGCTGAAAAAACCTTTTGTATCCACCGGATTACACCATTTTTTAAAAATATCAGCAAAGAAATTCGAAAATCACCAATCTTTTATTTCAATGATTTGGGGTTTTCGAATTATATAATAAATAAGTTTGGCTCTCTGAGTGAGCCGGAAGATTTCGCCTTTATCTTCCAAAATTTCATTTACACAATTATCGCAGAAAAACTCAATAATACAAGCAGTACAATCCATTTCTGGCGCACGACCGATAAAACTGAAGTTGATTTTGTCATTAATACCGGTGATAATTATATCCCTATAGAAATCAAATATTCTCATCTTAAAACACCATCGGTTAAGCGGTCAATGCGAAGTTTTATTGACAAATACAATCCGCAAAAGGCATTAATAATAAATCTGAATTTAACCCACAAAATTCAACTACGGGGAACAGAATTAAACTTCCTTCCTTATTGGGATTTCATTAATTATCAAATAAACTGAACATTGGTAATTCCAATGACAATAGGTATTTCACAAAATAAAACATGGCGAAAAACCTTCGATTTTATTATACTCAAAGGCATTACTATTAATTTGAAAGGGAGCGAGATGTTCAAAAAATTATTTATTCTAAGTTTAACAATCATAATTATTCAGGGAAGCCTCTTCGCCTGCACCATCATCGCGGCGGGAAAAGATGCCACCGCCGACGGGTCAGTGATTGTGTCCCACACCGATACCGGGGAAGACTCGCGGATCTTTGTGGTGCCGGCCCAGACCTTTGATCCCGGCGCGAAGGCACCGGTCTACTGGGGCATTCAGGATGCTGATAATCCGCTCAAAGATAACGGCGAAATCCTGGGCTACATTCCCCAGGTGGAACAAACCTACAAATATTTCCAGTCCGCCTATTCCCATGTCAATGAACATCAATTGGGGATCGGCGAAAGCACCACTGCCCAGCGGGAAGAATTGACCTGCACAAAAGACAACAGCGAAGCCATTATGACCATTGAGCAGGCGCAGATATTCGCATTGCAGCGCTTCAAAAAAGCCCGGCCGGCGGTTCAATTCATCGGCGATTTAATGACCAAATATGGATTTCTGCCCTCCAGCGGTGACGGCTCGGAATGCCTGGTCATTGGCGACACCGAAGAAGTCTGGGTGTTTGAATGCTTCGGTGTGGGTAAAGGCTGGAAAAAAGCGAGCGGAAAACCCGGCGCCATTTGGGCGGCCCAGCGTATTCCCGATGACAAAGCCACCATGATACCGAATTGGAGTATCATCAAGGAAATCGATGCGGCCGATACTGATAATTTCATGGTTTCTGAAAATTACAAGCAAGCGGCCATTGACCGCGGCTGGTATGATCCCGCGTCGGGAAAGCCCTTCATCTGGCAGGAAACCTACGCGCCCATAAATGCAGTCGAATACGCCACCAGCCGGTTCTGGCTCTTTCACCAGACCTTTGTGCCTAATCTCAAAGAATGGCCCAACCGCTTCATGACAGAAAATCCTTATAAAGGGATCACGCCATATTACCAACTGGTAGAACCGCTGTCCATTTATCCCTTTGCCGTCAAGCCGGAAGAAAAAATCTCAGTACAGGATGTGATCGAATTTCAGCGCTCAACTTTTGAGGGCACCATTTACGATATGACCGCCGGGCCGGAATGGCTGGTTTTTGACTCTCTCGGTGTCTACAAAAAAAGCCCGCTGGCCACACCATTCCCCAGCAGTGATTTGCGAACTTTATTGAAAATGACCTATCGCCGTCCGGTGGCCCGGCACCGCGGCCATTATGGTATGGTGTTGCAACTCCGCGATTGGCTACCCGACGCCATCGGCGGCTGCTACTGGGTTTACCTGGACAATCCCTATTTCAGTCCCTATGTGCCGATCTATGCGGGCAATCTGTCTGTAGACGAAACCTATAAAACTTATGATCCCGAAAAATATGATGAAACCTCCGCCCGCTGGGCCATCGACTTTGTGGATAATCTCGCCAACCTGAAATTTCAGAAGATACAAGAGGATGTTTGGGCCAAAAGAGAACCCTTTGAAAAAGAAATATTCGGCCGGCAGAAAGCCATCGAACAAAAAGCCCTGGCGATGTATGAACAGAATCCGGAAAAAGCACAGCAGTTCCTGACTGATTATTCCAACGGACTGATGCAAAATGTCACACAAATGTTTTTGGAATTGCGCAATGAAATCATTGTGAAGTATACCAATAATCGTGAGTGAAAATACAAAGACCTCCCAGGTTTCTAAAACCCCGGAGGTCCATATCCTTGCGAATGGTCTTCATGAATTTTCAAATTCTTAAAGCAATGCCAATGAAATTAAGAAGTTACAAAAAAACTAATGAAAAGATAAATTGTAAAATTCATGAAACATTCACTTCTGACGAATGGAAACGTATCGGCGCGAAGCGGGCATTGTTTATATTTTTATGAATCATACAGGTTAACTTTTAAATGAGGAGATGATGAAGAAACTATCGTTAACGGAATTAACCGATAATATGGAAACGCAAAATGACTTAACTAACTTTTTATATCATAAAAAAAGCGGTGAACTGGTTTATTTTTCCGATGAAGAACTGTCCATTGCTGAATCGGAAGATGACAGAGATATTCCCGGCTGGCAAATCCCGGTTGTGAAGATTGCTGAAGATACTTTAAAACATCCCGAAGACTATATTGAAATTCCAACTCAATTCGACATTCATGAATACCAAATTATGGAACAATTCTGCCTCTCCCTGCCATTGGAAAAAGCAGAAATACTCGCCGATGCTATTCGCGGTCGCGGCGCTTTTCGCCGGTTCAAGGATAAAATCTACGATCTGGGGGTGGCGGATGCATGGTTTGCTTTTAAGCGAGACTACTTTTACGAGATTGCCAGAGACTGGTGCGAAGAGCATAATATTGATTATATCGATGACCGGAAAGTATAGGCTGGCCGGGAGGACTTAAGAATTGTCACAGTGTTGAGGCTGAGATTAAGGTTGAGGTTGAGGCGAGGGGGACTACCGGTTCAGCGAATTCAATTCGGGAAGGAGCGAAAAACCGGTGGTAAAGGGAACAAGGAAAACCGGTACCGGGAGTTGGAATATCGTGTGGTTATATCTTTAGGACTTGAAAGTAGAATTATCAATGATTAAATTGGATAGAATTAAAATTCTGGATATTATGGAATTACTTAAAAAAGACGATACAATAATCTTTCTACATGTAGAAAGACTTTCTATATTTAGAAAGATGTTTCTGAATATAGAAACTTTTTTGGCGAGAAAGATGTCGGTCAGTAATATGTTAG
>CAZCHS010000131.1:0-3171 GCA_964498725.1 uncultured bacterium
GATTTTTCCCTATCGGGTAAAAATCAAAAGCGATTATGGAAAATCGCTCTACAGATTACGTAAATCCACCGGTCAGCGCTCCGGAGTTGGTACCCAAACGGGAATATGGGAAGAAGAAAAAATTAAAAATTCTTTTATAACGATAAGAAAGTTAGTTAAATTTTAAGGAATAACTATCCGACTTAAACATGGTATAGGTTTTGTATATTAGAAATAAGTTTGAAAACGATCAATTATGTGATCTAAATCACTGTATTATATGGTAAATTATGGTTAACATATACTTACGAATAAAAACCAAACAATAGGAGGAATTATTGTGAGATATTTAGAAAAAATTAAATTTTTGTTATTTTTGATTCTACCGGTGCTGGCTTTCGGCCAAATCCATTTCTCATTACCGGATACATTATATCCGGCTGTGGGAGAAAAAATTACTATCCCAATTTCAGTTGATGAAATAACCGCAAGTGATGAAGTAAAAAGTTTTAAAATTGTGATCGGCTATGATTCGGAAAAATTCAGCTATGAGGATAATTCGAAAAGCGGCACGTTGTCCAGTGATATGTTAGTGATGGATAATGACGGAACAGAAAATCAGGTAACTTTTACCGCGGCAGGCTCAGAATTACTTACCGGCTCAGGTGTCCTGCTAAATTTTGATATGACGGTCATAGACAATGGTATTAATGATATTACTATCAATGAAGTTGACCTCAGTAACAGCCCGGCAACCTACACAACATCAGACGCTGTTGTAATTGTGAATACAAAACCCGTATTTGAAGAATCTTTACCTGATACAACCATTAATGAAGGCGAAACATTGAACTTTAATTACCAGGGCTTTGACGGTGACGGCGATGATCTTACCTATGGATTGGAATCCTCAATTGACGGAATGACATTAAGTGAAACCGGCGCATTATCCTGGACACCGGACTATGAGCAGGAAGGATCCTATGAGGTTATTGTTTCCATATCAGACGCCATTGTAACTGTTTATGACACAGCCACAGTAACCGTTGAGAATACCAACCAAAAACCGGTCTTTGAAAGTGCGCTTCCCGATACCAATATAGAGGAGAATGTTGCTTTCTCTTTTTTGTACAATGTGACTGATGCCGATGGTGACGACATCAGTTTATCTCTGCTGGAAGCACCGGAAGGCGCGGAATTGTCCGAAGCCGGTGAATTAACCTGGACACCCGGAATTGATGCCAGTGGCGATTATCTTATTGTCGTTTCTGCTGATGATGGCTTTGACACTGTCAATGACAGCGCGATGGTAACCGTTTTAAACACTTATCATAAGCCTGTTTTTGATATCGTGCTTAATGACACCACCATTGATGAGGGAGAGGCATTGACTTTTCAATACTCTGCAATTGATGAGGATGATGATGACCTGAGTTTTGCTAAAGCCGCCGGACCTGAAGGTTTGGAAGTGTCCGAAGATGGTATTTTGACATGGACACCTGATTTTGAACAGGCCGGAGAGGTTACGGTCGTTGTCTCTGTGACTGACAGTTATTTCACAGTTAACGATTCTGCTACGATTACTGTAAATGATGTCAACCAGGCGCCTGAATTCACAGCGCCGTTAAATGATACAACAATTGCTGAAAATGAAACTCTTATATTTCAGTATGGCGTCGTCGATATTGATGATGATTCCCTGGTATTTACACTGGAAAGTTCGATAGAAGGAATGACAATAAGTGAAGAGGGCTTGCTGTCCTGGACACCAACGTTTGAACAGGAAGGCGTCTATACGGTCATAACCTCGGTTACTGACAGCTATTTTACTGTTTACGACAGCGCTGAGATTGTTGTCACGGAAGCCAACCGTGCTCCTGAATTTACCCATACACTGCCGGATACAACCATTGATGAAAACCAATTATTAACTTATGAATACGGTGCTGAAGACCCTGATGGTGATGCGGTGACTTTCAGTTTAAATTCAACAATCGATGGTCAATCTATTGATGAAGCGGGAAATTTTACCTGGACGCCCACTTATGAACAAGCCGGTGTTTACCAGGTATATGTAGAAGTTACTGATGGTATGGCCACGGCCCTGGATACGGTTACCATAACAGTCAATGATGTAAACCGTCCACCGTCTGCTTTTAGTCTGACAATGCCCGTGAATGATAGTGAAATTCTGATCAACTCCGGTAATATCGAAGATTCCCTGCGTTTTGAATGGGAGGCCGCTGCGGACCCGGATGGTGACGCGGTTTTTTACACACTGGTTTTTTATAATGAAACGGATACATTGATTGCGGAAACTAACCTGACGCAAACTTACGCTGAATATCCAATGGCTTCGATCTATAGTCTGATGGAAACCAATGAAGTTGAAGAAATATCAGGCACCTGGAATGTCATTGCTTCCGATGGTGTTTCTGCAATGCCCGCCAACAGTACTTTTGACCTGACATTGCAAAAAGGTGAAGTTGGGATCGATGATGATGAAAAGACGATCACGCAGTATAACTTACATCAAAACTATCCGAATCCGTTTAACCCGACCACGACGATTTCCTATTCTGTTCCGGTGAAAAGCAATATCAGATTATCAATTTATAATATGTTGGGAAAAGAGGTCGAGAGCCTTGTTAATGGTGTCAAAGGCGAGGGATTCTATTCGGTCAACTGGAATGCTGTTGATATGCCCTCAGGTATTTACATGTTTACAATTTCCGCAACCTCAGTTGATAACCAGAAGAATTTTTCAAATACCAAAAAAATGATGCTGTTGAAATAAGTATTATTTTAAAAATTTTTATTTTGCTAAAAAAATCCTTCCTTTACCGGAAGGATTTTTTGGTATAGGGCGTATTTTTTTCTTATCAGTTCCATCCGCTCTTGTTCCCTCCTGAATTTTTGGGACAGACTCTTAACAAAGGGGGACACGCATTGATAACCTGTTGCTTTGCTGATACCGGAATGATCGAAGTCGTAGCCAATCCCAAGCCAGTCCTCCCTAAAAAGGGAGGTGTAGGAGGGTGTAAAATATAAAATCGGAGTAAATAAATTGACATTAGTACTGACACTAGTTTCACATCACAACCCTTTTGTTCCACCTTAACAAAGGGGGACACGCATTGATAATCTTCTGTTTTGCTGATGCCGGAATGATCGAAGTCGTAGCCAATCCCA
>CAZCHS010000131.1:3271-8751 GCA_964498725.1 uncultured bacterium
TTGATAATCTTCTGTTTTGCTGATGCCGGAATGATCGAAGTCGTAGCCAATCCCAAGCCAGACCTCCCTAAAAAGGAAGGTGTAGCCTGCCTACAACAAAAAGATGCCTGAGTTGTTCCTTATTTTTACCGTAAAATTTAAAGCAAAAACTTGATTATTACAGTTGTATTGTATTAATTATAGTATATTACGGTGAGAAGAAATAAGGTGATAAAACGGATTAAAAATTTAAAATATAAAAAGCAGCTGTTACTTTTAATAAGTCTGCTGTTTATTCGGTATGCCTATGGGGAGGAAATTTTTTTCCTGGATTTTGAAACGCCGGGCGGATATACCACCAGTATAGATGAATTTAGTGATGACGCTTATGATTATTTTACGCGAACGGATGGCTCTGATATTGGCGCTGTTTCATTTAATAATATACAGGGATCATATTATTTTGCCGCCCAGGATATTGATGGTGAGGACGCCTCATTACCGGTAAATATTTTGATTGAGGATGTGGATATTGAAAATTTTACTTCGTTAAGTTTTTCTGTTTATTTAGCTGAGGATGATAATAACAGTGATGAAAACTGGGATCCTGCCGATTATGTTCATATTGATTATGATATTGATGGTGGCGGATTTACTAATCTGTTACATATAGAAAGTAGCGGCGGTACTAACACTTATCCGGCTATTGATGATAATTTTGATGGTGACGGGAATGGTGATGAGATTACGGATACCTTTACGGAATTTACAGCATCTATCGGTGGAACAGGATCTGTAATTGATATAAAAATTACATTTAACTTGGACTCTGGTGATGAGGATATCGCACTTGACAATATAAAAATAACCGGTACTCCGGATGTAGAAAAAGCAACTAATTTCAATATAAATTATATAACCAGTGACAAAACTAAATTGAGTTGGGATGAACCAAGCGGTAATTATGATAAAGTCGTTATATTTGGCAGGGCCGGAGGCAGTGTGACACATAGTCCGTCAGATGTAGGTTCAAATTATAATGATAGTGATGCAGACTGGGACAATGCCGGTATTTACGAAGGAGACAATAAGCTTGTTTATGCAGGTATTGCTGAAGAAGTTACGGTTACAGGATTAACGGAAAACACTGAATACTATTTTCAGGCCTATGCCTATGATGACGATAAATGGTCTTCAGGAACTGCCAATATTGAAGATGTCGCAGAAGTGCAGGGGATTGACAATTTTAATGCAACACCGCAAACCGGCCAGGAATCAATACTGTTGGATTGGGACAATTATAGTGGCGACCATGGTGTTTGGTGGGATGAGGTTTTGATCCTGGCGAAAAAATCTTCAGCCGTCAATAGCGCCCCAACCGGCGATGGTTCAGCCTATACAGCCGATGCTGATTTTGGAGCAGGCACAGAACTGGGGACAGGTAATTATGTTGTCTATAAAGGAAGTGGAACAAATATTGAAGTTGGCAATATTGAAAACGGAACCACCTATTATTTCCGGGCCTTTGTCAGATATAATAGTGACTGGACAGACAGTGATGAATATCAATCTGTTTTTACGACAAATTACGCTACTCTTAGTGATGCCAACAAGTACATTCGCATAACAGAAAAAGACAGTGATGATCTAATTGCCGGCAGTGACCAGTGTTTTGTTGTAGAAACAGAGTTTTTGGATAAAAATGGCGATCCAACCGGTGATGTTTCAACCACTGTAAATTTTAAAGCCTGGCTGAATCCGGAAGGAACAACAGCCGGCAATGGAATATTGACTAAAACCGAACGAACAACCGCCGGCACAAAACAGCAATATAAATTGAAATACACAAAATCAGAAGCCATCTATCTGGAAGCTTATGCCGGGGATATTGATTCCGTAGGTCAGGCGGCAGATAATTTTCCGGCCATGGTAACAGCAGCCGGGCCGGCGAATATTCACGTCTCATTATCAAAAGATGATTTGACAGTGGATGAATATTCCAGAATGGACTTAACAGTTGTTGATGAATATCTTAACAGTGTCGATGATAATGAAGAAATTTGGTTTACCACCGGTGGCAGGGGAATCGTGTCTGAAAATACCAGCAGAACTTCTTTTAGCGGCCCGTTGGAACTGGATGAAAATGGCAAAGGCACGCTTTATTTTCATCCGTCAAAATATTATGTCGGTGACCAAACTATTAAAGTCTATTGGGATGGAAATAATGATGGTAATGACGATGGCGCATCGGCAAATGGCGCGGTAACTAAAGAAAAAACAGTTGATATTACAGCGGAAGAATTAGGGAATCTGTTGTTACAAGTCATTGGATCAGCCCCCAATCTTAATAGTAATGCCATCGATCAGAATGTGACCGATACTGTGGGGACAACCACGAAACTGGAAGTGGAATTCCAGGATATTTACGGAAACCATATTGATGCTCAGTCAGTAAATGATGTCTCCTGGAGCTTTGGGGATTCTACAGTTTCCAGGCGGATCAGTAATCTTAAAATTAATAATAATAAAAATATTTCAGCGGATTATAGACCCAGTGAAAAAATCCGTCCGGTAAATAATATTGATTCTGTGACGGCCTATACGGATGACGGTTATGAGAGTACAATCGGAATTACTTTGTTTTCAGGTCCACCGTATAATTTTTCAGTAGGAACGGATACTGCTTATAAAGCGGCCAATGATAGTATTTTGATTGCCGGTAACACCGATGTTTATCCTGATTCTATAATTATATTTGATGTCAGCGACCAATTTGGGAATCAAGTGAACGGTTCCTATGAAATTGACTATAAAACCGATGGGGACGGGAAATTTTCCAATGGCCAACATTCAATTAAGAAAAGGATCAATACTGGTGGAACGTCAGGAAGTGGAATTGAATTCTATGCCGGTACGATAGCGGGAGAGCAATTAATATCGGCTCACTATGGTAATCGCAGCGATGATTTTACTATTCGAGTGCTTCCGGCAGTACCGGACGCGGTGTATTTGGTGCCGGAGAAAATTTCTGACTTAATTGCTGACGCTTACAGTGAAAGATTAATCGCGGAAGTCTATGATCAATATGGGAATCTAACCCTTGCAACAGATAGTTTGTTTGATTACATACCGGAATTTGCATTGGCAGACACCGGCAATAGTGATTTTGTCGGGTTAGGAGAATTGACTGAGCGTGATACTGTGGCGGGCCAATATTATGTCCGGTATCATGCCAGTGAACAGGGGCGGGATTCTGCCCGGGTTGTCGTGGATATCGGCCCCGGCGCCACGACAAGAAAAGATACAACCACAATAATTTGTATTGAAAATGAAAAATTTGCGGCTTTTAATATTGATGAAGCAACGGAATGGGAAGTCTTAAAAGCCGGTGAAACAAGGAAAATCAGTTTCACGGCTTATGACAGCGAAGGCTATAAAAAATATAACTACAATGATACCGTACAAATTTCCCTGCTTAATGATCAACCGGTAAATAATAAAATTGAATGGCAGGAAGGGCAAGCCGGAAAGCTGGTGGAAATCATCAATGATTCCACTGTTACAACAATCTTTGAAGAAGGCGACCTGGAAATTGAACTGATAAATAAACGTGCCCCATCATCAATGAAGATAAAATTGGATAACCAAAAGGGCATATCCCTGGTTACCGATTCCTTCGAGTATTTGCCAAATATTGTTGATTCACTTGTAATTGACTTGCCGGATCAGATTTTTGCCGATGTCGTTAATATTTATACTGTAAAAGCAGTTGATGCCTATGGTAATATTAACAATGATGATTATATAAAATTTAAGATTACAGCCAGAGATCCGGATGTTTTATCGGTAGCGGATAATCACCGGTTTATTTACGGATCGCAAAGTTACCGTTTGAAGCCGGAAAAGGTGGTGGAAGATCAATGGTTAAAATATTATGAAGCAATGAGAAGTACTGATGACGGAGACACATGGAATTATTTAAATGGAGAGAGTGGTGTCAGCACGACATTTGATGTCAGAGTTAATGACACCATACCACCGCAGATTATTGTAGAGACCCCACGGCAAAATGAGAAATTTTCCACTTCGGAAATAACCGTCTCCGGCTATTTAGTGGACGAAAATAGTGTCAGTCTGAATATAGATGGAAGCGATATCGAATTGGATGAAACCGCCTTTGACACTATTTTTGATTATGGTGATTTTGAAGGGGATACTTCACTGTCATTTTATGCGGTTGACTCAAAAGAAAATGCCGCTGTTAAGGAAATAGCAATACAGATTGACCAAAGCCCCCCGCAAATCAGTAATTTTTCACCTCAGCATGGTGATACAATCAGAGCGCAGGAAACGACAATAAGTTTTCAAGTAAATGATGCCATCTCCGGTATTGATACGCTTTCATTTTATTTTATGGATAATAAAAAAGAAGTACAGGTAAATGAAGAATCCTGTTGCTGGCAAACAGAAGAACTGGAGACCGGTAACTATTATTATGCTGTCACAGTTAGCGATTCGGTTGGCAATACCGCCGGTGATACGATCCAATTTTATCTGAATGCGACACAAAAGGGTGATGTAGATTTAAATGAAGATATCAATGGCGATGATGCTGCACTGGTTTTGAAGCATGTTTCCGGTAATCTGGAACTAACCGGCGATGCCTGCTGGGCGGCAGATGTTACGGGGAATGGCTTTATTTCGGCGCTGGATGCTTCCTATATTTTGCGCTACTGGGCCGGCGAAACGGATCTTTTTAAAACAGGGACGCTGGCAAAAGAAAATGAAAATAATGTAACGATACTATTATCTGAATTTAAGCCAATTAACAAAAATGGTAAGGGAATAATTCCCATAAATATAAACAAGCAATCCCCGGTTTATTCCATGGAAATTGAGTTGGTTATAAACTCGTCAACAACCAGGTTTGAGACCCTGGACCTAAATTTACCTGAATCCTGGCATTATGAAACTGTTAATGATCAGAATAAATTAAAAATTGTACTGGCCGGGGAAACGGATTTTGAATTGCCGGAGAATGGATCGCTAGGATCAATCGGGATTTGTAAAGATAATAACGGAGTGGCGTCAATTACGGGACAATATCGAATAAATGAGGCAAAATTATGTGATATATCTCCTCTAGAAATTCGTAAAATCCCGGAAAGCCACAAACTCTTCCCTAACTATCCAAATCCTTTTAATCCGGAAACTGTGATTCATTTTCAAATCCCAAAACAAGAATCTGTTGAATTGGAAGTATTTAATATTAAAGGTGAAAAGGTTGCAACCCTTGTTAACAATAAAGTAAAAGCGGGTGACCATTATGTTACTTTTAATATGGCTGATTATGAAATGAATAATGCGACTGGCATTTATTTTTACAGGATAAAAGCCGGTGAGTTTGTGCAAATACAAAAGATGATTTATCTGAAATAAAAAAGTAGCCTGCCGGACCATCTTTATAACAATGTTAAACTCCTTCGGAGTTTTCAAAATTG
>CAZCHS010000132.1:0-8484 GCA_964498725.1 uncultured bacterium
GAATTTTCCAAATTAGTTTTTTAATATGTATTTGGTAAACTGTTAATTTTATTCTATTTGCTTGAAGAATTTAAAAATTCATGAATAATTCAGGTTAAAAATATTAAATACTTAGGATTTATTTTAATTTGTTATATATTTTTCTGGTCTATAAAACTAAGAAAAGGCCGTTCCAAAAGTTTTACCTGTCACCCGATTTAATAAAAGAGTGATTGGCAAATTGGCAGTTGGAACAGCCTTTGTTCAAAAGAAGGTATTATTTATTCCCGGACACGGAAATAAATCTGATTTGCGCTGATGGCACCTGCTATTCCCAGCACAACTTCACCGTTTTGATTACGCAGATTATTCAATTGCTCATCACGAATGGGCAAACCGGAAAAAAAATAGTGCCCGTAACCTTTGGAGGGTACATAGACGGTCAATTGATAAAGTCCCGGCGCATGTTCCGATGAGAACTCCATGCACAGCCATCCGCCGTCATCGGCGCGGGCAACAGCACTGAAGGGATTGCTTTCAATGATTTTAGTGGAATCATCACTGATGATTCTTTCAACAACGACCCAGTAGACGGTTGCCGGGAATTCACTGTGCCAAAAAATGTGATCATTATTTTTGTGTACAATAATTACGGTATCCTGGTTCATTTCATGGTTATCCAGTAAAAAATCCACTGGTTTTTGAACCTCAAAATCCCCTGTAATAATATCACTCCCGTTTTCCATAACAAATTCATAGTTTTTTGAAAAATCAAGCTGGTCCACATAAATATTGTCAGGCACATATCCACCGTAAGTAATTCTTTCCATTTCCCCGGTTTCCCCGTTGGCTTCATATTCAAATTCATCAGCCTGCTGCTGCCATTTAAAGTCAGCAATCAGAATATTATCAGTTTGATTATAAAGTGATACAGTCCAGGTGGAATCATGTAAGTGGGGGATGATCTCATCGATTTCATCCACGTGGGGTTCCCCCGGATCAGGAATTCCGTTTCCTTTACCTTTTTCTTCCATCCCGACACCAATATCGTCATTTAAAGGTTCTCCTTTGTCCCATTTTCCATTTCCATTGAGATCATCATAGGATTGCCAGTCTTCATCATTATCCTGACCGTCAAAAAATTCGGTATTTGTTACCAGCATGGTGTTGTCAATTCGAACAATGGATTCGGCAATATCAGAAGCATTTAGAATCGCTTCAATCCGTTTTTCCGTTTCATAATCCTGGTAATCATCTTTGAATTTTGTGATCGAAATCTCTTTGGAACAATTCGTCAGAAATAAAGAACTCATTATCAGTAGCAATATTATTGTTATTTTTTTTATCATTACAAAATCTCCTATATTTTAAATTCAATACCAAGCGACGGTGTGACCGGAAACATGCTGAAGGCTTCCACCTGTGACGGTGTTTTGTCATGTTGCCAGTAGTAAAAAAGGGTATTAAAGTGATTGGTAAAATTGATGATTTGAAATTTGAACTTGCCATCGACTCCGAACAGATCAATGTCGCGAACATAACTAATGTCACTGCGAAAATAAATTGGGTAGCGGGCTGAATTTCGCTTTCCGGAGATGGTTCGCAGATTATCATAAGGATTCATAAAATCACCCATGCCACTCTGAGTATAGGTTTTCCCGACCACCGGTGTATAAGGCTGGCCGCTGTTTGATTTTATTGTTAATCCAAAGCTGTTTTTCTGATTCAATTTATAGCTGAAAACCATGTTCAAAGAATGGGGCATGTCATATTTTGGATTGTAAATTTCACCGTCTTTTTCACGAACATAGCCGTCGCCGTTAAAATCCACCTTCCGTTCCAGCCCGTTCCAGGTGTACCCGATCCACCCTGTAAATTTTCCCATTGTTTTTTTGACCAGCAATTCCAGTCCGTAGGCTCGCCCGGTACCTTCGATAAAGTCATCACTTTGGATTGACGGATCGTTTTTCGGATTAATTGTCAACAGGTTGGAGTAGGGTTTATAATAGCCTTCAATACTGGCAAAGATGCCGTTGTTAAAATGTTTTTCATAGCCGGCAATAAAATGGTGACAACTCTGGGCATCAAAATCCTCCGGCACCATAGCCCAAACATTGACAAAATTCAGGATCTCTTCATCATTGTTTTCCGTAAAAATAAATTGGTTGAAAATTCCCCAACTAACTTTCAGGGCGGAATTTTCTGATAACAGGTATTTCAGGCTGATGCGCGGATCGATGTAGGTTTTGGAATGATTATTATAGCGGCTGATTCGAATTCCCGGCTGTAAGGTTAATAAAGGCGTTACCTGCCATTTATCCTGAATGTAGGCACCGAAAATCCCAACATGTTTATTCCGGTTCAGGAAAGTAATGTCTTCGACTTTCTGAAAAGTTTTCATTTTCATCCGTTTATATTCAAGACCGGCGGAAATAAGATGATTTTCCGAATAAGCATAATCTATTTTTTGTTTGAAAGTGAAATCCCGCAAACTGACTTCTTCCACTATTGAGACATCATTGGTAAAGGATTCCTGACCTTCAACAGAATCCTCCTGTGTAAACTTTAGAGATACATCCCAGTCATAATTGGTATGGTAAAGAGCGGTTGTGGAATTAATTCTGGAATTGGGAACATGGCGCCATTGAATACCATTAGTATAATTTCCCCAGTCAAAATCCAGCTTAAATCCGTCATTGGATTCATCATCCTGAAAATCCATTTCCAGAAAATCACGACCGTAATATCCGGTCAGTGTAATCCGGTCCTTGTCAGTGATGTTCTGAATAATTTTGCTCTGTGTGTCCCAAAAATAATATTTTCCCGGCATATCTTCATCCTCAAAGGTATAATAAAGGCCGGCCAACTTATCGAAGTAAGTCCGGCGCGCGGCCACCATCCAGGACCCATTACCAACCGGGCCTTCCAGCAGGGCTTTGGAGGTCAACAGGCTGACTTCACCATGGATCTGACTGACATTAAAATGTTTGCCAAATTTGGAGTCCTTGAAAAAGAGTTTTCGCCGTGAATTGCCTTCACGGGAAGTGATGGACACAACAGAGGAGTTCCGGTTACCGTATTCCGCCGGAAAACCGCCGGCCAGAAATTCCGCATCAGAAAGCGCTTTGGCATTAAAACTGGAAAATAATCCGCCTAAATGGTAGGGATTATAAATTTCTATTCCATCCAGTAAAATCAGATTTTCATCAGGACTGCCGCCACGCACCACCAGTGCGGAAGAAAAATCATTTTTGCTCTGAACACTGGGTGTCATCTGCAAGGTACGGAAGACATCCTCCTCAATAAAAGCGGGTGTTCTTTGGATCTGCTGAATGGATAAATTGGTGCGGCTGATATCAACTTTATTTTTAAAGCGGTGGGCTTCAGCCGTTACCTCAACGCTTTGAGTTTGAATGGCTTCCCTGTTTAATTCCATATCAATTCGCCGGTCGTCTCCGGGATTGATTTTAATTCCCTTCTCGATTTTTTTATACCCGATCATACTGACAAAAAGGGTGTAATTTCCGGGTGCTACATTGATAATCGAATAGCGTCCATGAACATCGGTCGCAGCGCCGTAATTAGAGTTTTTCAAAATTACATTGGCATAGGGGACAGGCTCACCGGTTTCCCGGTCATAAATGTAGCCGGACACATTGCCTTTTGCGGCAGAATATCCCAGCGAAGTTGCCAGGAAAAGCAGCAGAAATATTTTTAATAAATATTTTCCTTTCATCATGTTAATAATTCTCCATTTTTTTATTAGTTAGTTATAATTTCTGCCGCAAACTTATGGCTATCTCATTTTTTGTGATGTGAATTACCTCACACTATGAAATATATAACACAATCTGCTTAGATTTGCTGGCCGGTTTAATTTGGAATGATGGCCGGTTAATTATGCTTTGAAATTAAGTGCTGAAGACATTAACTTTATTAACCATTTAATTTAATGTAATGATTGAAATTTATAACTAAATAGGATATAAATATGATAAAAAAAATAGTATTGCTGAGTATTTTGCTGCTTTTTATGGCCTGCAGTTGGTTTAAACAGGAAACGGAATCAACACCAACACCTTTGGTAGAAATTAATGGCCGCACCATCAACATGGACGAATTTATAAGGCGGGCGGAATACACGATACGGCCAGTCTATTGCCGGGAAAATTATAATATCCACAAAAAAATAATTCTCAACTCCCTGATCGCTGAAAAGTTAATGGCTCTTGAATTGGACGGCGATTCATTAGTTGATGAAAGTAACTACTTAACCAATTATTTGTCGGGGAGAAAAGAACAGGCCATGCGGGAAGTTCATTACTATAAAAATGCCAGAGAAAAGGTTGATATTAGCGAGAAGGAAATTAACCAGGTGTTTCAACGCGCCGGCAGAAAGTATAAAGTCGCTTTTATTAATTTTCCCTCAACGGAAGTAGCGCAGGAATTTATGACCATGCTGAAAAAGGAAAATATTTCCTTTTTGGAAGGTGCCGCCCAATTAACCGGAAAAGAAAATGCGCCAATTCAGGAAATTGATTATAATACTGTGGAAAACATGGCGGTTCACAACATTCTGTATAAAAATGATGTGGAAAAAGAAAAAATATATGGCCCCATCAAAACCGATAACGGTGATGTTTTAATTTTCAAGGTGATTACCTGGACAGACTATAAAGTAATGTCAGAGAGCCAGATTACAACCCGCTATAACGATGTTAAAGAAAAATTGACCAACTTAAGCGCGGGCCAACTATATAAAGGCTATGTTGGTAAACTGATGCAGGGCAAGCAACTGGACTTTGATCGTGATACTTTTTTCCGGCTGGCAGCACTCTACAGTAAATTGTATAATATTGATCATGAAAAGAAACGTAAATTAATAAATCGTGAAACCTGGGGTACTGATGCTCCTTTTGAGGAAATTGATTCTTTGCAAAATCAGTTTGAAAATCTAAAAGACGCCTCTTTGTTTAAATTGGACGGGGAAGTATGGAATGTTGCAAGATTCCAGAAAGAACTTGACCGCCATCCCCTGGTTTTTCGAAAAAAGAATATTTCTTCACAAGATTTTCCGCGGCAGTTCAGGTTTGCGGTAGCCGACCTGATCAGGGACAAATTCATCACTGAAGATGCCTATAAAAAGAATTATGACCAAACTGAAATGGTACAAAATTATACGCAAATGTGGCAGGACAATCTGATTGCCGATTACCATAGGAATAAATATCTCCATGAGCGGGGATTTACAGAACCTTTTACCGAAGATAATTATATAAATGCGATCAATACCTATCTGAATCCATTAATTGACAGTTTACAGCAAAAATACGATCAGCAGGTAAAAATAGATACAGATCAGTTTAATGAAATTGAATTAACAAGAATTGATCTGTTTGCAATCCAAAAAAATGTACCTTATCCTGTAGTCGTGCCCGGTTTTCCACTGTTAACTACTGACAACAAATTAGATTATGGCGTAAAGATGAACCGGTAACCTTTATTTTTCGGCTTCAGATAAATTATCCATGAATTTATTCAGCCACATCTGCAAATTTGCAATATCAAAGGAATTGGCTGATTCCAAAAGTGTTTCGGCGTAGTTTGCCAAGCATTGATTGTTATGTTTATGCCCAAGAATTGCTAATGATTCGGCAAAATTTTTAATATTGTCGATCATCATTTCATCCAGCAAAACCGGTACTTTGTGAATAAAATCAGTTGTCAGCTCTTTCATTAAATCCTGGTCTTCCAAAATACTTTCAACAGGATAATCGCCGGCTTCAACCTGCTCCTTTTGAGAATCGGCTACCGGGATTTCTTTGTAATGCAAGAATTTTGACAAAACATTAATAAGCAGGGAATTATCAATTGGTTTATGGATGACATAGTCAAACAATTTGGTCAATTCATTTTTTGTAAATTGTTCCGCTGTTGCCGTCAGGGCGACCACCGGCAGATTTTTCAGACCTTCTCTTTGCCTGATTATGCGGGTCGCGGTGATGCCGTCCATTACCGGCATATTAATGTCCATCAAAACCAAATCGGGAATTGTATTTTCCAGTAATATCAGGGCTTCTTCTCCGTTTTGGGCATTCATAACACTGATACTGACCTTTTCCAATAGTTTGGTAATAATTTCAAGATTGGAATCAATATCCTCCACAACCAAAATTGTTTTTCCGGGAAAATGAATTTTCCGGATGTTATAAAATTTATCCTTTTTTTCCAGGGCTGTCGTTTTTGTTATTTTTAAATTTTTAAAAAGGACGGAAAAAGTTGATCCTTCGCCAATTTTACTGGAGACCTGAATAGATCCGCCCATCATATTTACCAGTCGTTTTGTAATTGCCAGGCCCAGGCCGGTGCCGCCATACTGATTTTGTTTCTGGAATTTATTTTGTTGAAAGGATTTAAAAATATGGTCCAGTTGATCTTCTTCGATTCCACGGCCGGTGTCAGTGACGGTAAATTCGGCGTCAAAAGTATCGGCTGTTTTATTATAAACATTGAGTGAAATTTTAATGTATCCTTGGTCGGTAAACTTTATTGCATTCCCAATGAGATTGATCAGTATCTGCCTGACCCGGATTTCATCAAACTCAAATATATCCGGTAACTGATCATCAATATCCACCATGAGTTCAAGATTTTTTTCTTCAATCTTAGCGATAAACATTAACTGCAATTCTTCCATCACGGCTTTGACATTAACCGGTTCCATTTCAATCTTCATTTTGCCGGCTTCAATCTTGGACAAGTCCAGAATATCATTGATCAGTTGCAGCAGTGTTTTACCGGCTGACTTGATGGACTGAATATATTTATTTTGGGTTTTATCACGGGACATTTGCTTCAGCAATTCACTGAAACCGATCACAGAATTTAAAGGAGTGCGGATTTCATGACTGATATTGGCCAGAAATTCTGATTTTAAACGGTTTGCTTCATTGGCTTTGTCCACGGCAATTTGCATTGATTTTTCAGCAGCTTTGCGTCTTTCTATTTCATTGGAATACTTGACATTTATCTCTTTTAAAATTCTGTTGCGCTTGCGAATTGACTGTGTTTTTAAAATGACATATAGATAAATCAATAAAAGGACCAGTAAAACAATAGAAATTTTAAACACCAATGTTTCCCAGTAAGGCGGCTGAATGTTGATTGTTATTGATTTACCATTTTTATTCCAGCGATTATCATTATTGGAGGCTTTTACCGTAAAGGTATATTGACCCGGTGGTATATTGGTATAAACCGCTTTGCCGGGATGATTGACCAGATTCCATCGATTGTCAAATCCTTTTAATTTATAAATATAGCGATTGTTTTGATTTTCGATATAATTGTTGGCGGTAAACTCAATGGTAAAAAAGTAGTCTTTATAGGAGAGGTTAATTTCGTCAGCAAAATTAACCGGACGGGCAATTATATCCCGGTTTTTCTTAAAATCAATTGTCTTATTGAAAATAATCAAATCGGAAAAGATAACTTCCGGAATAAACTTGTTCAACGGCATATTTTCAGGGTTGAATATATTAAACCCGTAAACGCCGCCAAAATAGAGGTTGCCTTGCTTATCCTTCATGGCCGCTTTTAGATTAAACTGATTGCTTTGCAGGCCATTGTGTTCATAATAGTTCTTTATTTTTTCAGTCCTGAATTTCAATCTTGACAAGCCATTACTCGTACCCAGCCATAAAAAGCCGGTATTGTCGATTTCCAGAGAAAGAATATTACTGGCCGGGAGTTTTTTTGCGTTTTTGGTTATCCTGAATTTTCCTGTCTTATAATCATAAACATTCAAGCCGTTTTTGGTGGCGATCCAGATGCTATTATTTTCATCTTCCACAAAATCATTGATAAAATTACTTGAAATTGAGGTTGTATCCTGCGGATTGTTTCTAAATCTTGTGTACTCTTCCGTAACGGGATCGAATAATATCAATCCATTGGCTAGTGTTCCAATCCATAAATTTTTTCGGGAATCCTCCATTATATTTTGAAGAAAATTATATGAAGTGGTTGCCCCTGTATTCTGGTCCTGATCAAACCGGTAGATTTTTATTTGATTTGATTGCGGTGAATATTTTACCAGCCCGTCGCTTGTACAGACAATCCAGATATTATTTTGGCTGTCTTCGCTGACATGACGAACAAAATTGCCGGGGAGAATCTGGTCGCCCATTAAATCATGGGTCAGGTACCGGACAGATTCCCGGTCTTCATTAATCACTGTAATACCGCCATCATAGCTGGAAACCCAGATATTATTTTGACTATCCTGGTAGAGATGAAGGACATAATTACTGGATAAGATATATGGGGATGTCGAATCACTGGTCAGATATCTGAAAGTACCCCTGGCCGGATCAAATATATTAATGCCGCCGCCGTCCGTACCAATCCAGATTTCACCTGATAGCGTTTCCAGAAAGGCAGTAACAACATTATTGTTCAATCCGTAGGGGGGACTGGATGCATAATAATGTCTGAATTTCTTGA
>CAZCHS010000133.1:0-3686 GCA_964498725.1 uncultured bacterium
TTGTTATAGATTGACTAAGACCAATATGTTGGATTATTTTACGAAACATTGGGGTGGATGGAAATTTGAAGTATTTAGAAAAATTTTTGATTTACAGAGGGATATTACTACTACCAACCACATTATTTTGTTTCTAAAAATCATTAGTATCCTTCTTTTTATTAGTGTTTTACTTCTTTTATTATCACAACATCCTTCTCAGTAAGTGCATTGCCAAATCTACTGTCTAACCATAGCTATTTCCTCAGAAAATAGTATATTGTTGTTCCTGAAAAGATAAGCATACAGAGAAAAAAGTAGATAAGGAACCAGATATCGGCCCGGGGAACGGTTTTTTCACCTGAGACTGCGAAATAAAACAAAAGAAAAAATGTTGTTACAATCCCCAGGGTCGTTGCCGCAGCCTGTTTTAGATTGTCAATTTGCCTTTCATCCAGTACTTCCTCCAGAGATTCCATTTTGTTAATCCGCATAACCAACCCCCAATAGCTGTACATTAATCCGAAAGGAATAATAATTAATTCAAAAATATGAAACTCTATCATTTTCTCCGGCCATATTAACGTGGCTGCTATACCAGCCAGACCACAGATAAGACCGACAACAGAGGTTGCGATAAAAGCCCGTACGGACAACGTAATTTTTGAGGCTAAACCGGTTTTGGGTATAATAAAAAAGAGCAAAGTTCCTCCGGCCACCAGTCCCAATACTACAAATTTGATAATCCGCTCGTAAAGACTGGTACTAGCTGCCTGATTATCTTGTTGGATGAGTGCCAGGAAAACAACTATACATGTAATAATTATAATATCGACCACCCTTGTTTCCCACTTATTCTTTTTCATTGATGTCGCTCCTTTCAGTTTCATGCTGTTCTTCCACTATAAAAAAAATGTCTTCTACTATTACTTCAAAAAAATTCGCCATTTTCAACGCCAGCAATGTAGAGGGAATATACTTGCCTTTTTCCAGAGAAATAATTGTCTGCCGCGTCACCCCGATTCCCTTCGCAAGTTCTGCCTGAGTTAATTCTCCTGTCTGAAAACGTAGTTTTCTAATATTATTGTCCAGTTTCACTCTATCTCCTTTCATTTAAGTCAAACTTGCTTTACATAAAGTAAAATATAATTTACATAATGTCAATCATATTTTACTTTTAATGTAATTTTTTTAAAGACCCATTTTAGAGTGTCAAAAATTAACTTGTGAATATGAATATAGAAAACCGTAAAATACCATTACCAGGTTTCTTGTTAACTGCATTATTCATAAAAATATGAACAATGCCCGCTTAGCACCGATAGGTTTCCTTCCTTCAGTGGCCGGATGGAACATAAATTTTACAATCTCATCTTTTTATTGTTTTTTTCATCACTAAGTCTAACCAAATTCAACTTGCTTTATAATTATTTAAAAAAACTGGGGGGTACCAGGTCTGATGAATTCTTCGGCACCGGGCGTTTAGAATCACTCATCAGGGAAAGTTCAATCCATAGTGCTGAACACAGTGCCAACCTTTACATTGAACGGTTAATACAATGGTCAGGTAAATCGAAAAACACATCTTTGGATGATGATCTAACGTTAATGATCATCGATATGGTTTAAAAAATAAAATTATTGCTTGAAGTTTTAGCCAAATAGCAGCTATTTTGAGCTATTAACCCCAATTTAAATTAATGGTTTGTGTTTTACTGAAGCGCGGATTATAAATCCCGTTGTTTATTGGGCAATACTATTTGCGGAATACAATTCCGCGATCCGTCATAACAGAAAAAAATAAGACATTTACTTTTTAAATTCTATCAACCAGCAGCACTATAATCAGATCGAATCCCTGACAATAATCTTAGACGGGTTAACCACACTTTCCTTTTTTCCCGTATTGATCATTTCTGCCATTTTCCGGCCCATTTCATAGAAATCGGTGGTAATAGTGGCGATGCCGTTTTTTCCCACGATGCTTTTCAGCGGTTCTTCATTGTGGGAGATAAAGCCGACATCTTTGCCGATTTCCAGGCCTTTGCTGCGGGCTTCCATAATCATAATGACCAGATCGTCATCATTGGAAACCACATAACATTCGCCCTTTTGCACTTTAAAATCAGTGATCGTATCAATGACATAACAATCGAAATTTTTATCTTTGCAAAATTCTTCAAAACCCGCCAGCATCTGAAGATCATGGGGAGCGGAAAATTCACTGATGGGATCACGATATTTAACCATGACAATGCGGTCATATTTTCGCAAGCGGTCTTCAACTTCCGAAAGCCCGTCATACCAGGAGGATTTAAAATCCTGACAGACCGATGGATAGCGGTCAGCATATTCATCCAGACCGACATCCAGAATATAGGTGTTTTTTTCACCCAGAACAGAATCAAACCACTCATGTTCGCGGGATAATTTTTCCAACGGCATAATAATATAATCAGTATATTGGCCGATGGATTCCAGTATCAATTTTTTATACAAATTTTCATTGTAATGATGAAAATAAATATCAACCATGGCATATTCGCCGATATTTTCCATGAAGGCGTTAAAAATCGTTTGTTTATAGGATAAAAAGAGGTCAAACAATAAAAAAATGCGATGCTCAATTTCGTGGATATTTTTGGAAATGTAATAGCCTTTGCCGGGCATTGATGAGATCACGCCGGTGGTATTCAGTTCTTTATAGGCTTTTATCACCGTATCACGGGCCACGTTGAGGCTATCTTTCAGTTCATTTATCGACGGTAACTGGTCACCATGCTTAAAATTTCCATTTTTAATGTTTTTGAAAATTTCCTGAACAATCTGTTTGTATTTTGGAATGCGGTTGTTTTGATCGACTTTTATCATTTTTTCGTCCCTTATATAATCAGAAAACCAAGTTTCTGTTTTTCAATTCAGGGCTAAAATTTATAGAAATTCAGTTATATTTCAAAGCATACTAAAAAATTTTACAATACGCCATTCAATTAATAATAATTTTGTATTTTTATTAATAATGCCACACAAGCATCCCTGCTTGCATTATGTTTACCTGAGCAATACATCAATCGGTATGTCCAAAGATCAACTGTTGCTCGGCTGTCACTATCATTAAACGACCAGGATGGTCATTCTGCAATTCAGAATAGCGCCAGGTTTCAACCGGGTGGCTTACCAATCCACCTGTAGTACATAGTTTGCTTCAGCAGACCTCCCGGCCGATAATATTCAGCAACCTTATTTTGATAATCGTAACACCACCACATCATGAGGCGGCACAGTGCCTTTGTAAGGTTTGCCGGATTTGCCCAGGTCTTTATGTTTCCACAGATCACGAACCTTGTAATTGCCATCAATCGAATAGCGCTTCCAATCAAAATCCGGGTCTGCCAGCCATTCTTTTGTCAGGTCATAGTCCAGTTCCCAATCGGTTTCACCACGATTCAGAAAGCAGTAAGCAAATTCATCATTCTCTAGGGGCTTGATCCAGACTTCCCGGTCGCCGAAATCAATAAATTTCATCGCCGGTATACCCAGCGGATCTTGATCCAGTGCAATCACTTCTTTGTTCATCAGAATTTCTTTGGTGGATTTATCCATATCAGCCAGGTCATTCCCCGCCATGAGCGGCGCCGACAACATACACCACATGGAAAAATGGGCGCGGTATTCACTCTCGGTCATGCCGCCATTGCCCACTTCCA
>CAZCHS010000133.1:3786-8378 GCA_964498725.1 uncultured bacterium
TTCATGCCCGAAGGAAAACGGTCCGGGTCCACGATAATATTCCCTTCTGTGTCTCTGGCAATTTGCCAGCAATCATCAATCACAATGTATTCATAACCGGCATCTTTCATTCCGGAAGCGACCATGGCATCGGCCATTTCTTTGATCAGATCTTCACTGACGTCACAAGCGAACTTATTCCAGCTGTTCCAGCCCATGGGTGGCGTTTTTGCTAATTCATCAAACTTTTGCCCGAAAAGCATTGCGCTTAAGATCAAAATAATAAGTGCTAACTTCCTCATTTTTAACCCCTTATTTAAAATCATAGTTTAAGTTATATAAATCCCTTATTTCCGATTTGGATAATGCGCGATTAAATAGTATTAATTCATCAACCGATCCCTTGAAAAATCCGTTCAATGCCGGTGTTGCGCCGATGAATAATGGTACGTCATTTTCTGCTGCTGATACCGAATAATTATCACTACCAAAATACTCGTTGTTGATATAAAAAGCAGTGGTTTTTCCCTTTCGAATAGCGACGATATGGTGCCATTGATCATCCAATGAATAAGTGATCGCACCCTGCTGATCACCATTGGTACTGCCACCACAGAAATTCAATTTGTCAATAGCCGGCACGATTTCCAGTTCATAGCCGTCAGCATCATTCCAATTCTGTTTTTTGCTAAACACCCGGGAGTAGGTGGATAATTCCGGATCGCTCAACTTTACCCAAACAGAAACCGCCATGTCATCAAAAAGATTGTAATCACTTGTTTCTTTGATATAAGCATCTTTACCATTGAATAAAGCCGCTTTTCCATGAACGCCATCAATCAGTTCTACATTATTTGTTTTAGCGGATAATTTTTCAAAATTCCAGAAACCTACAATTGGGTCATCGGTAATATTCACATCGATATTATTTGTATTTCCGGCTCTGTCAGCCAAATTTTTAATTGTTAGTTGATAGGATTTTAATTTTTTTAAGGATTCTGTGGTTAGATATAGCGTATAAGTTTCTTCGCAATAATCAATATTTTTAATTTTCGGCCCAAAAGAGATCAGTCCATCAAAATCTGTATCTGCTTGAATAGGTTCGGAAAACACCAGTTTGATTGTTTCCCGGTCCACAATTTCGGTAGTAACCAGTTTTGGATTGGTTTTGTCCCTGGATAATTTTGCCTTGATCAGCGCTTTTGGGGATTCATTGCCATTGATATCAACCTGAGTGATCTGATAAACACAATCATCAGTCACATTTTTATCAATGAATTCATTCTGTTTTGTTGTTCCGATTAATTTGTCATTTCGTCGAATCTCATATTGGAGCAATCCGGTTTTATCGACGGATTTTTGTTCCCAGGTGAGTTTAAAATGGGGGAATGGCTTTCGAACTGATTTTACTTTTAATTTTGTTGGCGAAGATAATTTTTCCGTTAAATCAAAATCTGGGTTTTCCAGGCGAATGTTTTTATGGTCGCCAATTACCCTGATAAATGCATCACTTTTCACATCATCAGTTTCGACATCGAAAATAATATTTGAAGAATTCACCACCTGAAACATGGGTTGATCGGTTTCCTGACTGCTGATCCTGACGCCATCAAAGTATGCCTCTTTAACATCATCCATGACAAAAGCGGACCGAACATCAGGATTGAGCGTATTCAGTGTCACATTATCAAAACTCACATTCTTCACATGCCGCAGATAAAAGCCGTAGGCAGGCAAATTGCTGTTGTACATACGATTCACCGGATAATTCCGCGACGCTTCCGGCACATCCAGAGAAATATCATTAGCGGTTCCGCCGCCGGTCACCTGCATATTAATATTGCTGAAACTGATGTTTTCCACATCATGACCGGGGTAGCCGGTTATGGCATTACAGATTCTGCCGGCATCATAAATGGTAATATTATCAAAAGAAATATTTCTCAATGTTCCCGGTGACGGTGGTTTTCCATTCACCGGTACCCGCGAATGTCGCTCGCCCAATTTCAAGTGAATGCCGGTTTCCGGGCCCTCGATCACCACATTGCTGATGGTAATGTTTTCCAGATTGCCGCCATCCACACTGAGCAGTTCAATCCCCACCAGTCCTTTCCAAGCCTTCAGAACATGAATCATGTGATCAGAAGAGGAGGGACGAATGATGCAATTCGATAGTGCGACCCGCTTAAAACCACCGACCCCTGCAGTGCCCAGTTTGAAGCCTGAGGCGTGGGAACTGAGAATACAATTGGTAATGACAACATCTTCAACCGTACGATGCCCTTCGGATTTCAGGCAAAGCGCGTCATCACTGGCATCGATTTTACAATCGGAGATGATCACATTGTGACAGCCATCAATGTCAATGCCATCATTATTGAGATTGCAATGGTTCCAGACTTCTATGTCGTGAATCCGCAAGTCATCACAATTTAAATACCGCTGCATCCAGAAGGCGGAATTACGCATTTTTATACCGGAAACCTCAATATCCCGGCATTGGATAATGAACAAGCCGTAGGGTCGAAAGTAATATTTGGTGTTGTTTTTATCAGCATAGAAGATATCATAATCACCACCGGGAGAGATTGTACCCTCTCCTGTAATGGCAATATTTTTTTGTTGATAGGCATAAATCAGCGTGCGCCGGGGGCCTTTGTCTTCCCGGGATTGAACAACCGATGGAATAAAGGGATAATCATCCAAAGATTTGGAGCCGCGCCAGACAGCATTTTTCGACAAATAAATGGTGACATTGTCTTTGAGGTAGACAGTTCCGGTGGTCCACTCTCCGGCCGGAAAAACTACCTTGCCACCAACTTTGCTACATTGATCAATTGCTTCCTGGACAGCTGTTGTACTCATCTCGTTCGGTACAGCGCCAAGCTCCCGTATGTCAAAATCTTTTCCCCATAGATTCGTAAAAAAAATGAGAATGAAAACGATACCATATTTTTTCATGAAACCCTCCAAAGCAAACTGTTATGTACAGGTATAATATATGTTTGCTTCAAAGCAAAGTCAATGAAAAATATATTATCATAAAATCCGGACAATTAACCACTATTTAATCCGTATTATTCACAAAATTATGAACAATTCAGGCTAAGATACTGGGATTTTCATGGTAGATTTTAATTATCAATTCACCAAATAGCGTATTCGCCCAGGCAAACCACGCGCGATTAAATTTTTCAGGATTATCTTTGAGAAATGCTTCATGCATAAAACCTGTTCCGGCATGGGTTGCTTTCAACATTTTCAGACAATGTGTAATTTCCTTTACATTTGTCGACGTCATAGCGCGCAGGATAATCCCCATTGGCCAGATCATATCTTTACCGGTATGAGGACTGGCTTGCCCTTCAGCGATATCGCTTTTTAAAAAATAAGGATTAGCATCACTTAACAAAAATTCACGGGTGTTTCTATATAATTTATCTGTCTCTTTGTGCGCACCCAAATAAGCCAACGACATCAATGAAGGAACATTCGCGTCATCCATAAACACTTTATTGCCAAACCCATCCACTTCATAGGCATAGATTTTCCCAAAATCCAAGTGCTCCGCGACAGCATATTTATTAACCGCCATTTCCACTTCATCAGCAAAGGCCGCACATTCTCTGGCAAATTCCGGATCGCCCATAATATTCCGATAAATTCCTGACAATTGTCTCAACGATTGCACAGCGAACAAATTGGATGGAATCAAATAAGGATACATTGTGGCATCATCAGATGGGCGAAAGGCTGAACATATCAAACCGGTTGGTTTCACAGGCCGTCCGGTTCCATTGAAAACAGGCGCGTCAATCATTGTGGTCGTCTTACGCACGAAACGATAGGGCGTGGTGCCGTCTTTGCGTTGTTCAGTACGAAACGTCCTGACAATTGTACGCATTGCCCTGTCCCAGTCAGTGTCAAAAACGGTTTGGTCTTTGGTCAGTTCAAAATATCTATTTGACAAGCGCACTACATAACAAAGGGAGTCGATCTCCCATTTTCTCTCATGGACACCATCTATCGGAGTTGGTTTATCACTGGCCCATTCAGTTTCCTTTGTTAAATCCTTGTAAAATGCATTGGCGTATGGATCTTTCAATACACACTTCACCTGTCGATTGACAAGTCCAAGTATCAGGTTTTTCAATTTTTCTTCTTTGGTAATCAATGGCATATATGGCCAAACCTGGGCCGTTGAATCGCGCAACCACATTGCGTCAATATCCCCGGTGATAATGAAAGTATCCGGTTTTCCCTCTATGATCTCATAATCAACTGTGGTATCCAATGTATTTGGGTAACAATTTTCAAACATCCAGGCAATTTCCGGATCTTTAATAGCTGCTTTAACTTCTGTGATCAATTTCTCCACTTCAATACTGGAAAAAGTTCGATCCCCGATTAATGGACGCCGGGATTTATAATTTTCTTTGGCAAACAATCCCATTGGATTAGATAAGACTGCTCCCGCCACCAGACTGCTTGCAATAAATTCTCGTCTTTTCATATTTAATTCCCCATTTGTCGAATTGGTAGTGTCAAAAGTTTTTGTTCTGAACATTAGTTTCAAACCCTTTTTCATCTCCCCGTCAGAGCCGGATTGATAA
>CAZCHS010000134.1:0-8242 GCA_964498725.1 uncultured bacterium
ATTTTCCAATTCATCTTTTTATTGATTTTTCGTAATCTGTTAATTTTATTCGCTTTCCTTAAAAAAATTGAAAATTCATGAATAATTCAGGTTAAGTTTAGTTAAAAATAAGATTTTTATTTTGAAAATCCAATCATTCGTGTAAATTTTACACAAATATAGAATTCTAAAGGCGGGGGATTAATGTATAGTATCGGTTATGACATTGGCAGTTCATCAATTAAAGGATCAATTGTTAATCTGAAAACCGGAGAGATAGTCAAGTCTGCACAATATCCGGACCAGGAAATGACGATCAATTCACCCCAACCCGGTTGGGCAGAACAGCATCCTGAAACCTGGTGGGAAGCGGTAAAAAAGGTAACCGCCAGAATTCTGGATGGCTTTAGTGATGACAAAAGAGGGATTAAATATATTGGTATTTCCTATCAGATGCATGGTCTTGTGACAGTTGATAAAAATGGGGACGCGATACGTTCATCAATCATCTGGTGTGACAGCCGCGCCATTGAAGCCGGTGAGGAAATTGAAAAAGCAATGGATACCGGTTTTTGCCTGAAAAATTATCTCAACGCACCGGGAAATTTTACACTGGCAAAACTGAAATGGGTGAAAGATAATGAACCTGAAAATTACGATAAAATTTATAAAATAATGCTGCCTGGTGATTATATAGCCATGAAACTGACCGGCGATATTGTGACAACAGCTTCCGGTTTGTCAGAAGGTATTTTCTGGAATTTCAAAACCGGTCAATTAGCTGTGGAAATGCTGGAAAAAGTTGGCATTGATAAAAACCTTATTCCTGAAATAGTGGATACTTTTTCACACCAGGGAACCGTTACAAAAGAGTTTGCCGGTAAATTTGGATTACCTCGTGATCTGACTGTGAATTACCGGGCCGGAGATCAACCCAATAACGCCTTTTCATTGAATGTACTCAATCCCGGGGAAGTAGCGACAACTGCCGGAACTTCCGGGGTGGTTTATGGAGTGTCGGACCGGATTACCCATGACCCAAAATCCAGAGTGAATTCCTTTGCTCATGTCAATCATACCTCTGACGATCCTCGCCTGGGAATTTTGCTTTGTGTCAATGGCTGTGGTATTTCTAATTCATGGATAAAAAAAATTGCCGGTAAATATGAATATGATGAAATGAATGAATTGGCTGCGAAAGTAGCTGCCGGATCAGAAAATTTACAAATATTACCTTTTGGAAATGGTGCCGAGCGAATGCTGGGAAATAAAAATCCCGGTTACAGTATTCACGGACTGGATTTTAATCGCCACTCCGAAGCCCATTTGTTTCGCGCTACTCAGGAAGCTGTGGCCTTTGCCTTTAGTTACGGAATGGAAATCATGCAGGAAATGGGAGTGGATTTAAAGATCATGCGCGCGGGTTCGGCGAATATGTTTCTCAGTCCGGTTTTTCGGGAAACATTGTCAAATATTAATGCGTCAGTTATTGAACTTTACAATACTGATGGATCAGTAGGCGCAGCGCGTGGTGCGGCATTGGGGGGCGGTTATTTTGCTTCGGCTGATGAAGCCTTTAATAATCTGGAAGTGGTTCAGCGCATTGAGCCAAATAGCTTAAAATCAGAAGTTACCAGGGATGCTTATCAAAATTGGAAAGAAAAGTTACAACAGGTTTTATAAAAATAATTTAGCATATCAAAGGGTGTATAACCTGAGGGAAATTTAACAAGGGGAAAGCATGATAGAAAAAAAGAAATATGTATTATTGATCACTTTTGTGGTGACACTGGGCGGATTGCTGTTTGGCTATGATACCGCTGTAATATCAGGAACGGTTAGTTCTTTGGAATTCTTTTTTATTTTACCCAGAATGTTGGGGGAGACCGCAGCAAATTCGTTGCTGGGATTCACTACCTCAAGCGCTCTTATCGGCTGCATCATCGGTGGTGCCATTGCCGGAATCATGAGCGTGAAATTCGGCCGGAAAAATTCATTGAGGATTGCCGCGACACTCTTTTTAATTTCTGCAATTGGTTCAGCCTATCCGGAAATGCTCTTTGCCGGAATTGGTGTGTTAGGGCACAAAGTCCTGCCACAATTTATATTCTATCGAATAATCGGTGGTGTTGGCGTCGGTATGGCATCATTGCTCTCGCCTCTTTATATTGCTGAAGTAGCACCGGCTCATGAACGCGGGCGGCTGGTATCGTACAATCAATTTGCAATTATTTTCGGAATGCTGATAGTATATTTTGTTAATTATTTTATTTCTCTGCAAGGAAATGAAAGTTGGTTGCAGACAGTGGGCTGGCGCTGGATGTTCGCTTCCGAGGTCATACCGGCATCCTTATTTTTGATCCTGCTTAATTTTGTGCCGGAAACACCACGCTGGTTAATGCTCAAAGGCCGTGAAGAAGAAGCAGTGTCTGTTCTGAACCGCATCAATCCGGTGGAACGGACAGAGCGGATATTGAAAGAGATAAAAGAATCCCTGAGTCACCATTCCGGACGGTTGCTGGCTTTTGGGTGGCTGGTGATTGTCATTGGGATTTTGTTGTCGGTTTTTCAGCAGTTTGTAGGTATCAATGTGGTGCTCTATTACGCGCCGGAAATTTTCAAGAATATGGGAGCTTCTACAAATTCCGCATTGCTCCAGACTGTTTTGGTTGGCGCGATCAATTTGTCTTTTACAGTTGTCGCCATTAAGACTGTGGATAATTTCGGACGGAAGCCATTGCAGATCATTGGGGCTTTTATAATGGCGTTTGCAATGTTTTCCTTAGGGACGCTTTTCGCCTTTCAGAATGTGGGTATTTTCGCGCTCCTCAGCATGCTGCTCTACATTGCCGGTTTTGCCATGAGCTGGGGACCGGTGACCTGGGTGCTGATCTCTGAGATTTTTCCCAACAAAATCCGTGGCCGGGCCATGTCTATTGCGGTGGCAGCGCAATGGATATCCAATTACCTGGTATCCTGGACTTTTCCCATGATGGATAAGAGTACGGTGTTGAACAATCTGTTCCATCATGGATTCGCCTATTGGGTTTATGGCATAATGGGAGTTCTGGCAGCGATTTTTATGTGGAAACTGGTGCCGGAAACCAAAGGCAAAACCCTGGAACAAATGGAATCGCTTTGGGAAAAATGAAAATTTATGAATTAATCCGGATGAATCATATCGGGCTATTGAAGGTTTTTCTTTTGAAAATTTTTGCAACTGCCGCCGACTTTGATTTGTTTGATCTGCCGGTTTTCTGTTGTAATACGAACATCAATCTGTGATTTTTTATCCATACTAAAGCCCTGGTAAAAATGGATAGATATTTCTTTTGCCATTTCCATATTTGTGTGTTTAAAAAGATAACCGGCCAATGCGCCACTGGCTGTTCCGGTGGCTGATTCTTCTTCGATTCCCAGCAGCGGCGCAAAATTACGGCAATAGATTTTTTCATCTTCCACAGCAAATAAATGGTAACCAACGATATCATATTCACGGCTGATTTCCGCGATTTTATCAAAATCGGGCTTAAGTTTATTCAAAAGGTCAAGGGATAAAATCGGCACAATCAGGTCTTTTAACCCGGTAGACACAATTTGTAATGGTAAATCTGACCGCAGTTCCGCTGTGGTAATATTTAAAGAGTCGGCTACTATGGCTTTCTTTATTTTTTGATAATAGATCGGATTGGGTTGCTCCATAAAAACAGTGCAGTCCTCAAAAATATCGATGTCGAGGATGCCTGCTTTGGTCTCCATTGTGTAACTGCCGGCAGTAATTGTTCCGGTCTCAAACAGGGTGAAAAAAGTACCGATTGTTGCGTGACCGCAAAGGGCCACCTCTTCAACCGGTGTGAAAAATCGAACTTTAAAATCCGCTTGTTTGGATGTGAAGACAAAAGCTGTCTCAGAAAAACCAACTGTTTTGGCGATTTCAATATATTCTTCAGCACTTAATTGTGGTGCATCCAATACTACTCCGGCCGGGTTGCCGCCGGTTTTATCCAGTGCGAAACTATTGCAGGTATATACGATCATAAATAAACCTCGATTTTGAATGAATGTAACCAAAAGTATTGAAAATCGAAATCTGTAGATGGTATTTTTATTATAAAAAACCGATAAAATGGTTAATTTAAATGGAATAAATAAAGAGGATGATGTGCCGGAAAATTTTTTAAAAATAAAACAAATGATAATAGATAAAAGCGCGGTGTTTTCTAAGCGGCAAAAAAGGATTGCCGATTATATCATAGAAAACCCCCATAATTTTGCCCTGAAATCGGTTCATGAACTGGAAAAAGAATTAAAGATCAGCAAATCCACGATCGTCAGACTTGCCCAGGAGCTCGGCTACAGTGGTATTTTGGCTTTAAAGAAAGACATTCGCGGTTATGTCAGCAATTCCTTTGAACCCCTGGAACGCTATGAAAATCTATTATCCAAAGATAATGAAACAGACAATTATATTGATCTGCTAAACGATGAGGTGATCATCAATCTGCACAAGAACCGGGATTTGATCGATTATGATCAATTTCTGCGCTTTACCGATCTGATTGAAACTGCCAAAGAGGTGCATACCCTGGGGGCCGGCGTATCCTATTTTCTGGCTGAAATTGCCGCTTATCTGCTCAACCGGGTTTCCATTAAATCTTTTCCTTTTAACAGGGGAGGAGCGCCTTTTCCGGAACAGGTATTGAATTTTAATGATGAGGATTTGATTTTGGCCTTTTATTTCCCGGCTTACACCAAAGAAATATATGAAACCGTAAAATTCGCAAAATCCAAGGGGATCAAGGTTATTGTAATTACTGATACCGCGACCAATAATATTGTCGGGCAATGTGATGCTTATCTGCAGGTTGCTGTGGAAAGCTGCACTATCTCCAATTCGCTCAGTTCCATTATCACAGTTTTATATGCTATTATCGCAAAAATTGGACAGCATAAAAAGGCCGAAACCCTGAAAGCGCTCAAAGTTGTCAAAGAATTACGCAAGGATTCCTGAAATATCAGACATTGAATTGAATATCTTCAATATCCTTTTCCTCATTATCAGGCCTGTTAAAACATTCATAAATGATATATTTTTCATTTTCATCCATGACGGTTACTTCATTGAAGTATTTTTCCAAATGGGTCAGATAGTTCAGATGTTTATTAGCTACCATTTGAAAACGGCCATTTTCAGTCAATATTCGCGCAACATGCTGAAATAATTCCAGCGAGACCTCAATATTGTTTTCATATTCGAAATGGAAGGGCGGGTTTGATACTACGAAATCAAAGGTATGATTGTCGAAAATCTTCAGATTGTCATCATAGTAAAAATGGAAATTCTTCCCCTTCAGGTTCAATTTTGCTGATTCTACCGCCAGGAAAAAATCATCAATGAGATGATAATCAGCATTGTTTTTCATGGCTGTCATGGCTTGTGTAAGAATGCCATTGCCACATCCTAAATCCAAAATTATTTTGTCCCGCACCTGCAGATCAAGATGATCAATCAGAAAGGATGTTGCCGGATCGATTTTACCGGCGGAGAAGATGCCCGGATAGTGCCGGACCACGTCATCTTTGTAGGGAATTTCCCTGATGAGGTCGCGCTCTTTAAAGGGTTTCGGCTTTTTCATGATCAGTAAACGGGATTTTTTCCACGCTTTTGTTTGCACGGCTTCTTCGAAATATTCATTGGCCAGTTCCAGCATGCTTTTGGAAAAATGCCGGGTCATGAATCCGCAAATCACAGTCCCTTGTTTCTTGATTTTTTTTGAAAGGTGCTGCAGATAATATTGGAAGAGATCGAGGGATTTCGGTTGTTTGATTATGGCCAGGTCCATTTTTAGTTTTGGCCTGGAAAAAAGGTCCATAAACTGAAGGTCATCGGTTGGTAGTTGATTGATTTCCCGGTTTTGAATAATTGCTTTTTCCTGGGATTTATAACTGATCATTGAGAGCGGTTGATAGTCTCTGAACATTGTATTCAGGAACCCAAAGCGGTCGTGGTACAAAATGATTTTTTTGTCATCTAAATTTTCATCTTCCAGATGCTTGATGATCAATTCATCAGCGGCATTCCAGGCCCGCAGGGATTTATTCCTGGTTTTTGGGTAGCGAATAAACTCGTACTTCTTATCTTTGTGCAAAAATAACATTGGCACCTACTTCTAATTTTATAATTTACTTTAACCGGAATAAATATAAAGAAAATATCTGTTTGACAAAACAAACAATATGAAAAAATTCAATGAAAAGGAAAAATACAACAAGTTATGCCATTTCAAATCATGACATACCTCTGAGACTGCTATTCGACGGTTACGGATTTGGCAAGGTTTCGCGGCTTGTCCACATTCAATCCTTTCATATCAGCGATATAATAGGCCAATATTTGTAATGGAATTGTAGTTAAAAAGGGTGAAAATATTTCCAGTGTTTTGGGAATCATAAAGATATGGTCTGATAAATGTTGTATTTTTTCATCGCTGCTGTCGGTTATGGTCAGGATTTCACCATTGCGGGCTTTCACCTCTTCCATATTGCTGATTATTTTTGGTAAGATTCGTCCTTCCGGCGCAATAAAAACCACCGGCATTATTTCGTCAATCAGGGCGATGGGGCCGTGTTTCATTTCCGCCGCCGGATACCCTTCGGCATGGATGTAGGAAATTTCTTTTAATTTTAAGGCGCCTTCGAGGGCAACGGGAAAATTCATTCCCCTTCCAAGATATAAAAAATTCCCGGCATTCATCATACGATAGGCAAGTACCCGTAATTGTTTTTCATTGGCGATGATTTCCTGAATTTTTTCCGGCAGCAATTGCAATTCATCAAGAATCTCCGGTGGAATATCAGACCCTCGTTCCTGGTTGATATAGAGCGCCAGCAGCATCAATCCGGTGATTTGTGACAAGAAGGCTTTGGTGCTGGCAACGCCGATTTCGGGGCCGGCATGTAAATAGATGCCCGAATCCACTTCCCGCGCAATGGTTGATCCCACCATATTAACCAGTCCCAGGGTTTTACAACCGGAGGTTTTGGCTTTGCGCAAGGCGGCCAGAGTGTCGGCGGTTTCGCCGGACTGAGAAATTACCACAAAAAGGTCATTCTTCCGCAAAGTGGTGTTACGATAGCGAAATTCGGAAGCGTAGTCCACTTCAACCGGAATAGACAAAAAATCCTCGATAAAATACTTTCCGATGAGCGCGGAATGCCAGCTGGTGCCGCAGGCTGTAATCACAATTCGCTCAAGGGTTTTAACATCAAAATCCACTGATAATTTGATTTTTCCCTGCTTAATGCGGCCGCGTAATGTGTTCCGAATTGATTCCGGTTGTTCATATATTTCTTTCAGCATGAAGTGCTTAAAGCCACGTTTTTCAATCTGGCTGATATTCCATTTGATCTCTTCAATTTCACGGCGCACTTTTTTGCCGTCAAATTTTTGAATATGATAGTCGCCGGCGGTCAGAACAGCGATGTCATTGTCTTCCAGGTAAACCACCTGTTTGGTATGATCAAGCAAGGGAACCGCGTCAGAGGCCAGCATCATGACGTTATCGCCTATTCCCAGGATTAGGGGAGAGCCTTTTCTGGCAGCAACAATTTTATTTTCCTCACGATGCAGTACTGCTATTCCATAGGTTCCTTCGATATTTTCCAGGGCTAATGCAACTGCTTCTTCGAGATTGCCATCATAAAATTCCTCAATCAAATGGGCCACGACTTCGGAATCTGTTTGGGATTCAAATGTATAGCCCTTTTCTAATAGAAATCTTTTTAAAGTAATATAATTTTCAATGATGCCGTTGTGTACAATTGCAATTTCTGAATTATTGCTTAAATGAGGATGTGAATTAACATCATTCGGCGCGCCATGGGTTGCCCAGCGTGTGTGGGCAATACCCACATTGCTGTTGATTGATCGGCTTTGTAAGGTTTTTTCCAGATTGGCAATGCCGCCTTTTTGTTTGATGACTTCAAGATAATCATCCTGTATACATATTCCGGCGCTGTCATAGCCGCGATATTCCAGTTTTTTTAATCCCTCTAAAAGATATTTTTCCACATTATCCAAACCAATGAATCCTACGATTCCGCACATGAGAGAACCTCCTGTTTATTTTTTTTGTTAACTTGCCGCGATTTAACCTGCATTATTCATAAAAATATGAACAATGCCCGCTTTGCGCCGATACGTTTCCTGTGGAAACTATCGGGATTAACCTGAATATCATTCTATGAATTTTCCAAATTAGTT
>CAZCHS010000135.1:0-7966 GCA_964498725.1 uncultured bacterium
TCCTTGAAAAATTATTCCTAATACGGGTCTCATGAAATGAAATTGTTACAGGAGAGCACGGACTTGTTTATTTACTCGCGGATCATCTGAATGTGCGCGGATTTTATTACCCTGCTCTTTTTATAAAATTATTTCAACAAATTCTATGGTGCAATACTTTTATAAAAGGTGTCCTCAGACTAGCACCATGTTTCAACATGGTGAAAAAATCCCCCCACAACAAACCAGTCCGCTTCAGCGGACTTCCCAATCTTTTATCATTTCAGACTGGACAGAATTGCATGGCTCTAATTTTTTAAAATGGTTCCCGATTGCCAAGGGGGCATGCTGGAATTTGAAATGGTGTTTATGAGAATAATACTCTTCCGATTATTTCATTATTGACCGGAGAACTGAATATTTATTATTTTTAATCTTCGGAAGTTTTGAAAGGCACTCTGTTTCCCCTTCAGGGAAAGTCTTACCTCCGGACTCTGTCATAGGGCTTCATTTCATTGCGCCATATGTTAGGCTATGTTTCCCCGTTGGGGAAATACCGAAATCCTCCGAGCTTTCCCTATAACCTCCGAGGATTGGTGGAACATGCGCGGTTTTGTCAGTGATCAGTCATCGGTAATCGGTGGACAGGAAATCCTGCGAATGGTTCCCGATTGCCATCCAGACAGGCTTATCTTGGAAATGGTGTTCATGGGGAGAAAAACCCTTCTGAAAATTTCTAATGAGATCGACCATTTCGAAGGCTTTCAGCCATTCTAAAGGTCTCCCTGGATTCAAAACAGGGTTAACAGATGTTTTAATTTCTTATCCGTGTAATCCTGTTAATCCGTGTCCTTGAAAAATTATTCCTAATACAGGTCTCATGAAATGAAATTGTTACAGCCGAGGTTGGCCAGTAGCAACGCCTTAAGTCAAGTTTTTATTTTTGGGGCAGTTAATAAATAATTTGTTGCTAATTAGAAACTTAACTCAAGGCTGCACACTGGGTTCCAAACTCCTGTTTGGGGTACCAGCCTATACATGTCGAGACCGTACCAAACCAGGTGTTTTGAAGAAGTGCTGAAACCTTCTGGTGAATTTCCCATGAGATCGACCATTGTTCATATTTTTATGAATAATGCAGCTTCACCTCAACCTATCGTCAATCCAGGATTAAAGTTCCACATCCAAAAGGAATATCAGCCGGTAAACCAGCGGCTAATATCATTGAACAGCACCAGGACAGTCAGCATTAAAATTAATGCCAGGCCCACCTGTTGAATGCGGATTTTGGTAGTATCGGAAAGTTCACGCCTGATGACACCTTCGATCAAAATCACGATCAGATGACCGCCATCCAGCGCCGGTATCGGCAGAATATTAACAAATCCCAGATTCACACTGATGATCGCCATAAACCCAAAGAGAGTCGCCAGTCCTGACCGCGCTGAATCGCCGGCCAGTTGCGCGATCATAATGGGGCCGCCGAGATTTTTGACAGACTCCGCGCCGGTGATCACTGCTTTCAGAGAAACAAAGGTGATTTTCAGCCAGTAAAAAGTCTGGGAAATTCCCATGCCGATAGCTTCAAAAAAACCGGCCTCACGTTCTGTGTAGACAGGACTGATCCCGATCATGCCGACTTCTTTGAATTCCCCCTCCTTCAGAATTTTGTTGGCGATGGTGGGGATTCGTTTCTCTATAATTTCATTATCATGCTGCCATTTCACCAGAATAGTGTCGCCGGGAAATTTGTGAATGATCGCTGTCATTTCTTCCCAGGCCGTGACATCGGTTCCATTAACTGATAAGATCACATCATCCTGTTGAATGCCGGCTTCAGCAGCCGGCAAATCCGGTACGGTTTCGCCGATTGTCGTACTGTCCTCCGGTTCCGCAACACCATTGGCAAAATTCAAAATCGTAAATACCAAAATCGCCAGTAAAATATTGAAAATTACGCCGCCGGTAATAAAGAGGGCTTTTTGCCAGGTTTTTTTGGATGAAAAGGATTTCGGGTCCTCTTTCGTGTTTTGCGCCCCTTCCGTATCCAGACTTTCATCGATCACGCCGGTGACTTTGACATAACCGCCCAGGGGAATCGCTGATAAACAATATTCTGTTTCACCGATTTGTTTTTTTAGTAGTTTTGGAGGAAATCCGATGGAAAAGGTTTCCACCCGCATTCCTGTTAGTTTGGCAAATACAAAGTGTCCCAATTCATGAAAAAAGATCACTCCGCCTAAAACCACTGCAATACCAATAATTGTCATCATATCATTTATCCAATCTCTGTTTTTATAAATTCTTTGGCTGTTTTTTCAATCTCAAGTATCTGATGAATATTCGGACGATCAGTTACTTTTATTTTACTCAGCGCTTTTTCAATAAGGGTCGCGATTTCTGTGTATTTAATTTTTCCGTCCAGAAATGCATAGACCGCTTCCTCGTTGGCCACGTTTAATACCGCCGGCGCTGTGCCGCCTCTTTGCAGCGCATCATAAGCCAATTGCAAACAAGGAAATTTTTGAAAATCCGGCGCTTCAAAAGTCATTTGCCCGATTTTCGCGAAATTTGTGTTTTCCCATTTGACATTTTTTCTCTCGGGATAAAAAATCGCATACTGGATCGGCAATTTCATATCCGGCAGTCCCATCTGGGCGATGATGGAACCGTCTACAAACTCCACCATGGAATGGACAATTGATTGCGGATGAACCACGACTTCAATTTGCTCAGGCGCTACATCGAAGAGCCATTTCGCTTCAATCACTTCCAGTCCCTTGTTCATCATAGTGGAGGAGTCAATAGTAATTTTTCGCCCCATATTCCAGGTGGGATGCCTGAGGGCGTCGTCCGGCTTGATCCGGTCAAAAGTCTTTGGATCACGGGTGCGAAAAGGGCCGCCTGATCCGGTGAGCAGCAGTTTGTTCAGTGATTTTTTGTCTTCTCCCTGCAAGCACTGAAAAATCGCGCTGTGCTCACTGTCGACTGGTAGAATTTTCACTCCTTTTTCAGCTGCCAGATTCATGATGATGGCACCGGCCATGACCAATGATTCTTTATTGGAGAGAGCGATATTTTTCCCGGCCAGCAATGCTTTGTAGGTGGGTTCCAGTCCCGGGGCGCCCACAATGGAATTCAATACCAGATCGGTATCTTCACGAGCGGCAATATCGAGAATGCCTTCTCTACCCGCCAGTACTTCAATATTTTTTCCTGCCAGCGCTGTTTTGACTTCTTTATATTTTCTGTCGTCGGCAATGGCCACTGCTTTGGGGTGCAGTTCCAGGGCTTGCTCAATCAATCTTTCACTATTGCTGCCGGCCGTCAGATATTTGACAGACAGTAAATTGTCATTCGCTTTGATGACTTTTATTGTATTGGTTCCAATGGAGCCGGTGGAACCGAGTATTGTTAATTGTTTCTTCATATTAAATGATCTTGGTTATATTTAATTTTCCAATCAGGCTTTCCTGTGAAACACTCATTTCGATTCCCAGGTCGAAATCCATAATAGATTTGTAAACGCCTGCGCGAAGATGATAAAGGGTTTCATTGATACTTTTTTTAATGCCGGTGGCCTTAACATCGATTACCGCGTTGACATAATGCGATTCCAGGCCGTAAAATATCCGCAGACTGCCAAGTTCTTTTTCGCGGGCCAGGGAAAGGGCGATATCCTTAGCGCGAAAATCGTCGGGCCCCCGCAGATGATTAATACTGACATTGATCACATTTTTTCTGGTGGCTTCACCCCATATAAAATTGATCACCGGCCCAAAGGTGGCGATATTTTCCTGCTGATACTTACCATGGGATAGTTGCATGAATAAAGACAAATTCGGCGAGGCCACAAAGCCGCCCCAGAAAGAGGACATAAGCATTCCTTTTTCATCATCACCAAAAATTCCGTACCCATTTAGAATATTGCCGCTGAATACAATTCTGCGGGCGGAATTAAAAAATGCGGCAGCGAAGGGTAGTTCATGATGGCAGGAGAGTACCGAAAACACCGGCCGTAGATTATTCCGCATATCACCGGCGCTGATCTCATCGAGATCAATTTCCTGGGCTTGCAGGCCATTAAACAAAAAGATACTGATCAGCAAAGCCAACAGTATCTTCGTCGTGTATATTTTTCCCATAAAAATTATCGTATAATTCCTCTGTCACTTTTTTCTATAAAATCCAGTATATTTTGAACTTCCTGTCCGTAATCCGTTTCTTGAATTTTTTTAATAGCGTCGGAAACATTCAGGTCTGATTTTAATAGTAATTTGTAAGATTGTTTAAGTTCTTTGATGGCTTCTTTTGAAAATTTACGTCGTCTTAATCCAATGACATTCAACCCGGCATACCGCATCGGTTCCCCGGCTGCGATAACATAGGGGGGCACATCTTTGATCACCCGGTAACAGCCGCCAATCATGGTATGCTTTCCGATTTTACAAAACTGGTGGACTGCTGTCAGTCCGCCGATAATCGCATACTCGCCGACTTCCACATGTCCCGCCAGCGTCGCATTATTGGCTAAAATCACTTTGTCACCAACCACCACATCGTGGGCTACATGCGCATAAGCCATTAATAAACAATCGGAGCCTACCACGGTTTTCCATTTATCATCGGTACCGCGGTGAATGGTACAAAATTCCCGGATGGTTGTCCGGTCGCCGATAATGGTTTCTGTTTTTTCGCCATTGTACTTCAGGTCCTGGTTATCTTCACCAACTACAGCGGAATGAAAAATACGGCAGTCTTTGCCGATTGTCACCAATTCGCCGATGAGGACCTGGGCATCGATCCGGGTACGGTCACCGATTTTTACATTGTCCCGAATAATTGTATAGGGGCCGATCGTAACATCTTCGCCTAAAACGACATTTTTACCAATAATCGCTGTTTCGTGAATGGTTGCCATTTTACTTCCTGTCTCTGTCTACAACCGAGGCCATCATTTCAGCTTCGCAGACCATTTCTCCGTCCACATAGGCTTTGCCGGCAATCTTACACATTCGCATTCTGTATTTTAGTAATTCCACTTTGAAATGCACCTGGTCGCCGGGTACCACCGGTTTACGGAAACGGACTTTGTCAATACCGGTAAAAAAGACCAGCTTTTCTTCGGCATTGGGTTCGGAATTCAGCAATAATAATCCGCCGGACTGTGCCATTGCCTCAACAAGTAATACGCCGGGCATTACCGGATCACCGGGGAAATGTCCCTGAAAAAAATTTTCATTCATCGTCACATTTTTATAAGCATGAACCCGTTTTTTCGGCTCCAGGTCAACGATTCTGTCGATCAACAGAAAAGGATAGCGATGGGGCAAAATATTCTGAATGCCTTTGATGTCCAGAAAGGCTTTTTTCTCAGCCGGTTCTTTCTGAAATTTTTCCTGAATGGTTTTTTTATCGTATTCTTTTTTAATATTTTTGACCAGTTCAATATTATGTTTATGGCCGGAGCGGGCCGCCAGTACATGGCCTTTGATGGGAACACCCAGCAAAGCGAGGTCTCCCACCAGGTCTAATACTTTATGACGGACAGCTTCGTTTTTGAAGCGTAATTCAATGTTATTGAGCATACCGTTTTCACCCAGCACAATATCTTCGTCAATATCATCAAAAAGATTTTTAATCCGGTCAATTTCTTCCTGGTCGATTTTTTTGTCAACAAAAACCAGGGCATTGCTGGTGTCACCGCCTTTGATAAGGCCGGCTTCTTTCAGATATTCCACTTCACTGAGAAAACAAAAGGTCCTGGCAGAAGCATAATCTTCTTCAAATTCTGCATAAATATCATAGGAGGCGGAATACTGAGCGCCCAGTTCCGGAATTTTATAATCCACCATGCAGGTGATTGAAAATTTGTCAGCCGGAAGAATATGAATTTCCGATTCATTTTCCTGGTCGCCATAGCGCACAATCTTATCGATTTCCAGTACCGGCTGGGGAATATTCTGCTCTTTGATGCCGGCTTTTTTAATGGCTTTGACAAATTCAATGGCACTGCCGTCGCAAACCGGCGGTTCAATATTATTCACTTCGATATAACAATTATTAATATTCATTCCGGCAAGTGCAGCCAGCACATGTTCGACAGTATGCATTCTGTTTCCCTGCTCTTCGATTGTGGTACCGCGGGAAATATCAACTACGTGTTCGATATCGGCGGCAATTTCCGGGTGCCCTTCCAGGTCTGTCCGAATGAAAACATAGCCGGTATTTTCCGGTGCCGGCTTAAAAGTGAGCTTACTTTTAACGCCGGTATGCAGTCCTTTACCGGATACGGAAACAACTTCTTTGATCGTCCTCTGATTTCTCACTATACGTCCTTTTCACTAATAATCTTTTCTATTGCTTTGATACGATTTTTCAAATCGGGAATGGAACGAATGTTGGCAATTTCCCTGGTTTTCACTTTGTATTTTGCCGCCGGATAGCCAAACCAGAATTCGTTGGGAGCGACAGTTTTCGTAATACCGGACTTGGCCGCGATCACGGCTCCGGAACCAATCTCTATATGGCCGCCGATGCCTACCTGACCGGCAATGGTTACATAATCCCCAATTTCTGTGCTGCCGGCAATACCGGTTTGTCCGGCGATGAAACAATAGTCGCCGATTTTCACATTGTGTCCCACCTGAATCAAATTGTCAAGTTTTGTTCCTTGACCGATCTCTGTGTTGCCGATAGTTCCCCTGTCAATAGAGCAATTAGAGCCGATCTCTACCGCTTCATGAATAAGGACTCTGCCGGTTTGGGGAATTTTTTCAATTTCCCCGCCCTTGCGCACAAATCCGAAGCCATCACTGCCGATGACGGTTCCACTATGAATGATATTGTCTTCTCCCACAGAGCAGAGATGATAAACTGTAACATTGGGATAAATGATCGAATTGGCCCCGATTCTGGCGCCATTACCAATGTAACAATTCCCATAAATACAAGCCCCGTTTTCTATAATGGCTTTGGGTTCAACAATAACATTGGGCCCGAGGTATATATCATTCCCAAGAATGGCAGAATTATCCACCAGCGCGGTTTTATGAATTTCCGGATTTGGTTTGGGAATGGCCGGGCGAAAGGTCTCCAGACATTGGGAAAAAGCCAGGTTGACATTGTCCACTTTGATCAGATTTTTATACTGACCGTCAAAATCTTTGCTGACAATGATGGCCGTGGCTTTGGTTGTATCAATGTATTTGGTATATTTTTCATTGCCCAGAAAGGTAATCTCCCCGGGCAATGCGTTTTGAATTTCTGCGACGTCGCGGATTACGGCTTTTGGATTGCCAACCAATTCTCCCCCGACGAGTTCAGCTAACTCTTTGAGGGTTTTGGTCATTTTTCCTCGGATCCGGTTCTTTCCAACTTGTAGATCACGTCGTCGGTAATATCATGAACAGGTTCGGCGTAGAGAATGCTGCCGGCAACTGTATCGAAAACGAAATCAACATTTTTTTCTACGGCAACTTCCTTGATCACCCTTTTGACCTTTTCTAATACCGGGCCGACAATTTCATCTTGTTTTTGATAGATTTCACCCTGGGGGCCCAGTTTCTGTTGCTGAAAAAGCTGAATCTGCTGCTGTAATTGCAACATCTGGTCTTCTTTGGATTTTCTTTTGGTTTCACTCATCATCATCTTCTGCTGTTCATAGGACTGTTCTAAGCTGTCCAGTCTTGCCAGCATCTGCTGATATTCATTTTGCAATTTTTGAGCTTCCACATCAAGTCTGCTCTGGGCTTCCCGGGCATCTTTGTATTCGGCCAGGATTCTGTCTGAGTTCACGAAGGCAATGTTCTGCGCTGCCATAGCAGTGGTCAATAGTCCGGTCGTTAATACCAAACCAACGATCAGTAATAATGATAATTTTTTCACAATTTACTCCTTAACTTACTGTTATTGTTAATATTTCTTAACCGGCATTATTCATAAAAATATGAACAATGCCCGCTTCGCGCCGATACGTTTCCTGTGG
>CAZCHS010000136.1:0-7802 GCA_964498725.1 uncultured bacterium
TTAACCTGAATTATTCATGAATTTTCAAATTATTCAAGCAAAACAAATAAAATTACCCTTTACACATAAATTAATGTTATCAATTATTTTTCAATTCCTACCAACATTATATAAAACATTAACTTGCTGATAAAAATACACTTAGAAAAAAAATATTTGACAAACTCCTGCAGGCACTTTATATTATATTGTTGAAGATGGAATACTAAAAATAATAAACGGTATAATCAGAAATGTTTTTTAAAATGATTTTTAATTTCCACATGGTAATCAATAAACAACAATTCAAACATGAAAAAGCATTTTCTATGAGAGGAAATTTATATGTATCAGGAAAATGAAATACTCACACTTGTGTTGGGTATCTTTGTGGCGATTTTTATTATCTATTACAATTCTCAAACAAAAGACCTCCCTTTCAGAAAGTATTTGCTGGCAGCCTATTATTTGTTATTATGGGGGTGGTTCTGCACTGTTGCTGAAGGTTTTGTGTGGTATTCTTTTTTCAATTATAGTGAACATATCAGTTATGCACTAGGGTCAGTATTTCTTTTTATCTGGAGTTTGAAAATCACCCTGGCTAAACGAAAGGGAAAATGATGTCAATACTTATTACCATAAATATTATTTCAATTGTTGCTCTTATCTTAGCCCTTTTTACTTTGCTATTTGGTTTCCGGCATAAATCGGAAAATGATATCAATATTGTTACCCTTGTGCTCTTTGTTTCCCTGCTCATTTATATAATTAGTTTATTGCTGGAAAATACAGGTGTGCCATTTCACAGGGAAGCGGTGGAAGATTTTGCTGGTGTGATTATTCCTGTAATGTGGGGATTTCTATTTTTTGTTTATCTCATTAAACAAAAAAATTATTCCCGTATCAATAATCAGAAGTTAAGTCAAAAAATTATTGATTCAATTGGCGATGGTGTCGTGTCCACAGACATCCATGGCAGAATAAAAAGCATGAATCCCATGGCTGAAAAACTAAGCGGCTGGTCTTTTGAGAAAGCGAAAAACAAAGCTGTTTCTGAAATTTTTAATATTGTTGATACACATACGCGCAAGCCTATCGAAAATTTGGATTTCGAAATAATTAAATCGATTAAAAATAATCGTAAGCCTGTAAGCAGGACTCTAATATCCAAAGACGGGAAAGAATACCAAATCATTGAATCCGGGACTGTTTTTCAGAACACATTGGGCCAGAATATGGGAATTATCCTGGTATTCCGGGATTTAACTACCTTTACCGGGTTGAAAAAAGAGGTGTCAGAGAAGGAAAAACTGTTCAACCTGGCCCTCATGGGGGCTGACCTTGGAATTTGGACCTGGGATATTAAAAAAGATGAATTCATTGTCAGCAAACGGTCATTGGAAATCCTTGGCTACCCGGCGGATAAATTTGATAAGGATATTAACAAATGGACCGCCCTGGTACATCCCGATGATTATAAATTATTAACTCAAAACCTGGAAAAACACCTCCATGGAGAAACTGCAAAGTTTGAAGCTGAACATCGTATGAAATCTTACCAGGGAAACTGGAAGTGGATTTTCACCCGGGGTCGAATATTGCAGTGGGACTCCAAAGGAAATGCTGTACGCGCCGCAGGAACTCACCTGGATATCACCGAAAAAAAACTCAACGAGCAATCTATTCAGATCAATTATCAAAAATATCGCGCCCTTTTTGATCAATCCATTGACCCTATCTATCTTTATGAATTGAACGGCCGGGTATTGGAAATAAACCAGGCCGCTGAAAAACAATCTGGATATTCAAAACAAGAATTAACCGGACACTCGGTTTTCAAACTTTTTCAAAAAGAAATTGATCAGGACAAAATTAAACACCAATGGCATCAATGGCGGCCCAATATAACATATAATTTTCAAGGGCCCTTAATCAATAAGCAGGGTAAACAAATAGCTGTCGAAGTATTTTCCAGAAAAGTAAATTTCGGAGATGAAGAACGATTATTGACAATTGTACGGGACATTTCCGAACGAAAAAAATACGAACAACAATTAAAAGAAAGTAAAGAACGCTATCAGGCCTTCATACGGCAAAGCAGCGAAGGTATTTACCGGTTTGAATTGGATGAACCACTGGATATTGCATTGTCCCTCGATGATCAGATTCAATTTATTTACAATCACGCCTATCTTGCGGAGTGTAATGATGCTTTTGCGAAAATGTACAGTATGGAAACTACCGAATCTTTGACCGGTAAACCCATAACTTATTTTTATGGTGATAGGGAAAATCCCGTTAATTATGATGCCAACAAAAAATTTATTATTTCAGGATACAAGATAGAGGAAGAAGAAACTCAGGAAACAGCAGCTAATGGCGAAAAAATATGGCTGTCAAATAGTTCTGTCGGTATAATTGAGCAAGGATTATTATACAGGATTTGGGGAACACAGCGCGACATCACCGCCCATAAAGAATATGACAGTGCAATTATGGAAAGTGAACAGAAATACCGGAATCTGATTGAAAAATCCCAGGATGTTATTTTTCTGTGTTATAATAACAAATTTGAATTAATCAACCGGAAATTCAGGGAAGTCTTTAAACTGAGCCTTGATGAAATTTCTGAATCGAATTTTAATTTCATCGATTTAATTGATAAAGAATATCAAGAGAAAATGATAAGGGTTTTTGAAAATATTTCAACAGCAGCAAATCAACAAGAGGATCTTGAATTTACAATAACAAATTCCAATGGAAAAATAATCAATATGGAAAGTACCCTGATCTCTATCCATTATAAAGATGGCATTGCCATACAGGGAATTCTTCGTGATGTCACCCATCGGAAAAAACTGGAAGAACAACTGCGCCAGTCCCAAAAAATGGAAGCTGTCGGACAGTTAGCCGGGGGCGTTGCTCATGATTTTAATAATCTGCTGACAGTCATTAATGGATATTGTGAACTGATCTTATCAAAAAATCTGGCTCCGGGATTGGAGGATTCAATCGAAGAGATTGAAAAAGCAGGCAAAAAAGCGGCACGGTTGACTTCCCAATTACTGGCCTTTAGCCACAAACAAATTGTAAAACCCGAAATTATTAATATCAATCAACTGATCAATAATCAGATGAAAATGCTCCGCCGTCTATTAGGCGAGGATATTGAGATCGCGATTTTATTAAGCCCAACAATTGAGCCAATCAAGGTCGATCCGGGACAAATGGACCAGATCATTATGAACCTGGCAGTGAATTCCCGTGATGCTATGCCCGACGGTGGAAAATTAACCATTGAAACAGTTGTAAAAGAATTTGGCGAAGAATATTTAAAAGATCATGCCGGAACAAAACCGGGCAAGTATGTTATGATCGCCATTAGCGATACCGGCTTTGGTATGAACAAAGAGACGCAAAGACAAATTTTTGAGCCTTTTTTTACCACCAAGGGAAAGCACAAGGGGACCGGTCTCGGTTTAGCCACTGTTTATGGGATAGTCAAACAGAGTAACGGATTTATTTACGTCTACAGTGAAGAAGGTATCGGCACAACTTTTAAAATCTATTTTCCTGTGGTTAATGAAAAAATCAAAAGTTTAGAAAAGCAGAACATTGACCTCTCAGACCTGGCCGGCAAGGAAACCATTCTGCTTGTGGAAGATGAACAGGCCGTCAGAAAAATTACCGAAAAAAACCTGAGAACTTTCGGTTATAATGTCGTTAGCGCTGAAAATGGTGAAGAAGCCCTCAGAATATTTAAAAATTCCCGGGAAAAATTTGATCTTGTACTGACCGACGTCATCATGCCGCTGATGGGCGGCCGCCAATTAGCCGAAAAGCTGAAAGCCCGGCAGCCGGACTTGAAAATTATTTTTCATTCCGGATATACCGACGACAGCAAAGTATTGCATGGTATTTTGGATGACAATGTGGAATTTATTCAGAAACCCTTCACTCATATCAATCTGGCCAAAAAGGTCAGAGCCGTTTTGAACAGGTAGATAAACATTTTCGCCCGGCTATATCAGGAAACAAGATGCCGTCACTCCTTTCACATATTCCATCACTCGTTCCCCAGCATCTCCCTCATCACTGGTACCCAAATTGAATTTGGGTACCAGTAGTAATTTTCCAAAGGGTTTTTATCGTTTATTCTGTAACCTGTTAATTTTACTCGCTTTGTTTAAAAATTTGAAAATTCATGAATAATTCAGCTTAATCATTTCATTTAACGTTCCAGTTTATTAGCTTTGGCAAAATCATAAGGAGAAACCATTGTCGATAAAAAAACAACATGAATTAACCTGTCCCAATTGCGCACATCAGCAAAAAGTAACCCTTTGGAGCGCGGTCAATGTGACTCTGGACCAAGCCATCCGCACCAAAGTATTTGACGGTGAGATTAACCTTTTTAACTGTGAGGAATGTGATCATACTTCCTATGTAGAAATCCCCTTTTTATATCACGATATGGACCGCAAATTCGCTGTCCATTATTTCCCGAAAAACTCCATCAAAAAAGTTGATTTCCTGAATAAATTCAATAAAAAAGGATTATTAAAAACCGAAGATGAAACCCTGGACTTCAATGTTCCGGACTATATGAAAGAAGTCCATGTTGTTTTTGATATGAATGAGTTGGTCTCATACGCCGTATTCCGGGAAATGCTTTATGATTATCAGAATGGACGGGTAACCGGGTAATTATTATTTATCCTGCTCAAATAGTCCGGAAATTTTTCGCATCATGGACGAACTTTTATAAACATTTTCATCCACATTTTCCGGATTTTTTGACATCTGGCTGTATTTATTAAAACGGCCCTCACTGACAAAAATACAAATGGCATTGCTCAAATCATTGGTGATATTAAATATCGGAAAAAACACCATATATTTTATAACAGTATCCGCATTTTCTTTCAATTGCAGTTTTTTCTTCAACGCCACATGCTGGCCTTTATTGAGTTCCTGATAAATATTAATAAACTCAAACTTTTCTGCCAATGTGTCAATGGAATTATCAATTATCTTCTCTTTTTTCAGTTCATTCTTATCCAGGAAAGGTTTGCTGGCTTTAGCAATAGTACCATTATTTTTCAGAATCAGCATCTCTTCATGAGTATGATTCATCAAAAAATTAATAATTTTGGAATCACTGCTGATTTTTTTAGACTTTAAGTCATTAAGGTCTATAAGATGGCGGTTGATTTTTAGAATTTTTTCACCCAGTATATCCAATTTTTTAAAAGAATTTTGTGTATAAAAATTACCTCTATTAAAAAGATCAATTATACGATCCAATTCTTTGAAAGTATTAATGCTACGATGGGTAATATAAATAAATACCCCTCCGGTCAGCGAAATTAACAGCAGGGCTGTAAAAATAAAACTTTCTGCAATATACTTGACCTCAAAAGATTGCTGACCGCCATTATTCATCAGTGAAATATAACCCCAGACAGAAAACCCCAAAAGTATAGAGATTGTCAGAAAACTTAAAAGATAAAAATATTTTTTCTTGATCAGAAACATTAGTATTCCTTTATTTTTTCAATTTCATTTTCCAGACCGGCAACAATCAAGCGGTCGTTTTCCTGAAAAACTGTATCGGCTGTAGGAAATACCACTTTTTCTTCTCCGGTCACCGCGCCCTCTTCATCGATATTTCGCTCATGTCGTTTGATGGAAACAATGTTTATATTCAATTTTTTCCGTAAGTCAAGTTCCGCAAGTGATTTTTTAACAAAAGATTCCGGCACAATTAATTCTGCCAATACCTGCTTATTACCTAATTCAATTCGGTCAATAACTTCCGGTGACATCAGACTATTAGCCAGACGTTTACCTTCTTCAATTTGCAAATTTATAACCTCAGTGGCGCCAATTTGCTTCAGTACTCGTTCATGAATATCAGAGATAGCCCTGGCAATGATCCGTGGCACGCCTCTTTTCTTTAAGATAGCAGTGGTCAGAATACTGGATTCAATACTATCACCCATTGCGACAATCGCCACATCCATATCTTCTATAGGAACACTATTAAGCGCTTCCTCATCGGTACTATCGACCAGCAATGCCTGGGTTGTTATATCTTTCACCCTTTCAATTTTTTCATCATGATTATCAATGGCAATGACATTTGCCCCTTTGCTGACCAGTGTATTACAGACCTGTAATCCAAAGGTACCAAGTCCAAAAATACCAAAATTTTTTTCTTTAGCCATAACGACTCCCGGTTTTTACCCTATATTTATAAATCCTTCAGGATATTGAAGATTTGATTTTTTCTCTTTCCTGGACATAGCCAGAATGAAAGTCAATAATCCCACTCTGCCAATAAACATTGTCAAAATAATGACCATTTTCCCGATTTGCGACAGATAAAAGGTGATCCCCATGGACAGTCCTACAGTTCCAAAAGCGGACACCACTTCGAACATTATTTTTTCCAGGGGAAAATTCTCTGTCACTGTCAGGATCACAGTGCCGGTAAAAATGACAGACAGTCCCAGAAAAGCCAGCAAAAAAGCCTTGTTAATAGTCCTTTTGCGAATGTGATAGTTCATGATGATCAGATTGCTTTCATCCTTAAACAGAGTGCGAATGAATCCTACAATGATGCCCAGGGTGTTGACTTTTATTCCCCCGGCAGTGGAACCGGCGGCACCGCCGATAAACATGAAGAGCATCATCACCAATATTGTATTGATTTGCAATTTTGAGATATCCAGGGTATTAAAGCCCGCTGTCCGCAGGGTTACCGACTGAAAAAAAGAGGACAAGTACTGGGTGCTGATCCCTTTTTCCAATAATATATATTTGTGTTCAAAAAAATAAAATAAGAATGTGCCGGAAAATATTAAAATCCCGGTATACATCAGCACAACTTTAGTGTTGACTGTCAGTTTGGTCAACCGGAATCCACCGGAGACTTTTCGTCTAATATTGGCGCCGAATACTTCCAGAATATTGAAAATCACACCAAAACTCAACCCGCCTAAAATGATCAGAGTGGTGATCACCAAATTGATTGAAACATTATCCTTGTATTGCATAAAACTATCGGAAAAAAGGGCAAATCCGGCATTACAAAAAGCAGAAATTGAATGAAAAAATGAGAAAAACAAAGCCTTTTTGCCATGCCCGAAACTTTCGGCAAAATCAAAATAGAGAAAAAAGACACCGATCAGTTCAATGATAAAAGTAATGATAATAATTTTCACAATGGAACCGGTGAGTTTCTGCATATTTTTGACATTCAGCATGTAGGACATTGTCATTTTCTCTTTGACGGAAAATTTCCTTCCCAAAATAAAGGAAGCGAAGTAGGACATGATCATAATACCAAGCCCGCCGGCCTGGATCAAAAGCATAATAATCACCTGACCAAAGAGGGAAAATTTGGTGGCTGTATCCTGGACAATCAGCCCGGTGACGCAAACCGCTGATGTGGAAGTAAAAAGCGCATCGAGATAACTCAATCGTCCGCTATCAGCAGTGGCGACAGGAAATGTTAACAATACTGATCCCAATAAAATTATAAATAAAAAACTGAATAATATTGTTCTGCCTGGATTCTTGGTAAAGAATTCCGTCAATTTAAAAGGGTTCATTATATCACTCTGCTTTTCCATAGTGTCGTATTAAATCAGTTTTCATTTTACAAAATCCTCACTCCATAATCAACTGAAATGTGAATCAAAGTCCACCTGAAGATTAATCTATCCGTCAAAAGCCGGATGGTACATGAATTTTCCAGATCAATATACCAAAAAATTTCTTGATAAGCTATTAATTTTAACGTGAGTTCGGCCTAA
>CAZCHS010000137.1:0-7777 GCA_964498725.1 uncultured bacterium
CCTCTGACTGCTGGGCGATCCATGATTTTTACCGGGGCCACAACGTGGTGGAAACAGTTGAAGAAGCAGCGGCCATGGCGGTTAAATATGGCTGTCATCTCAATTGCGGCGATGCCTATCCAAGCCTGCTTGATGCTGTCAATATGGGACTGGTCTCTGAAACCGACATCGACAAAATCCTGAAACAGCTCTTGAAGACCCGTTTTCGCCTGGGACTTTTCGATCCTGCCGAAAAAGTGCCTTTCAGTAATATATCCGCCGATGTGATTCGTTGTGACGAGCATGTCGCCCTCACCAGGGAAGCGGCCGTCAAATCCATAGTCCTGCTAAAAAATGAAAATAACCTGCTCCCCTTTCGCAAAGATGCAAAAAAAGTTTATGTCACCGGCCCGCTGGCAACTCATGTGCAGGGCTTGCTGGCTAATTACTACGGGCTGAGCGAAAACCTGGTGACCATCGTGGAAGGTGTCACCCAAAAGGTTGATCCCGCCACAAAAGTCATGTACCGTCAGGGCGCGCTACTGGACCGTCCTAATCTCAATCCTATGGACTGGTTTTCCGGAGAAGCAGAAGATGCCGACCTGACTATTGCCTGTTTGGGTATTTCCCAGTTGATCGAAGGTGAAGAAGGTGAAGCCATTGCCTCGCCTTATCGCGGCGATCGCAAAGATATTCAACTGCCGCAAAACCAGGTGAAATTTCTGAAAACTATTCGTAAAAAAGCAGAAAATCTGGTTGTGGTCATGATTGGTGGCAGCCCCATTGCCTGTGAAGAGGTCTATGAAATAGCCGACGCCATGCTCTTTGCCTGGTATCCCGGCGAACAGGGCGGCAATGCGGTGGCTGATGTTGTTTTTGGTGACGCCGTCCCCTCAGGCCGGTTGCCTATTACCTTTCCAAAATCCATCGAAGACCTGCCACCCTATGAAGATTATTCCATGACCGGCAGAACCTACAAATATATGGAAAAAGAACCGCTCTTTCCCCTTGGTTTTGGCTTGAGTTATACTGATTTTGAATATTCCGGTTTAAGACTTAACAATAAAAAAATAAAGTCCGGTGACCCGGTAATAGCAGAATTGACACTGAAAAATACCGGAAAATACGATGCCGAGGAAGTTATACAACTTTACATCAGCGATTTGAAGGCATCGGTTCGGGTGCCAAATTTTGATATGAAACAGATTACCAGAGTTCATCTGAAATCCGGTGAGAGCAAGAAATTAAAAATCAAGATCACACCGGAAATGATGAAAATCGTCAATAATGACGGAGAAAAAATGCTGGAGCCGGGAAAATTCAAACTTTATGTCGGTGGCAGCAGCCCTTTGGATTGTAGCCGGAAACTAGGTGCAGCTGAAATGTTGACAGCCATTTTTGAGATGAAATAGGAATCAATTAAAATATTTATTCTCATTGTTGTAAGGAAGAAGGAAATGAAATATTAATTATAACAGTGGAAAGACAGAAAGATGAAAAACAAACTAACAATTATTTTGAGCCTGATGCTCATAATTTTCAAAACAGAGGTTCATTGTATGGAAAACAAGGAGATGTTAAAAACATTTGAGGAATCATTGAAAACAGACATCGTCAACACCTGGTATCCAAAACTGATCGATAAGGAAAATGGGGGATACAATACCTGTTTTGACCGCAAAATGAATGTGGTCTCCCCATTTCCCAAGGAAATCATCACCCAGGCGCGAAGTTTATGGGCTGCTGCCAAAGCTGCCAAACGCTATCCTGAGGATAAAATACTCAGAAAAGCCGCGGATCATGGATTTACCTATTTACGCGATATGGCCTGGGACAAGGAGTACGGCGGTTTTTTTCAGGACATATCCGGCGAAAGCCACGAACTGAAAACCGCTTATGGTAATGCCTTTTCCATTTACGCGCTGGCTGCCTACTATGAATTATCCCAAGACGAAGAAGCTTTAGAACTGGCGAAAAAAACCTTTCATTGGCTGGACGAAAACTGTCATGATGAAAAATACAAGGGATATTATAACACAATGCTTCGTGACGGCACATGTGCCGAAGACAGTGCAGCCTTTAATTCCGGAGACCTAGACCGGGAAATTTTCTTTGTGGAAAATGCCAAATACAAAGATTACAACTCCACTATTCATTTGATGGAAGGATTTACAGAACTTTATCGCGTCTGGCCCGATGAAACCCTGAAAGCGCGATTAACGGAATTAGTGCATGTCATTCGCGATATTATGGTTCATGACAAAGGCTACTTGTTGATGCATTTCAATGGCGACTGGACCCATGTTTCATTGCGGGACTCCTCCCGCTCCCACATCCTGAAAAACTCATGGTTTGACCATGTCACCTTTGGCCATGATGTGGAAACGGCTTTTCTGTTGCTGGAAACGGAAAAGATCATCTATGGCAATTACACTGAAAGAACTTATATAATCGCAAAAAAAATGATTGATCACGCTATTGCTTATGGATTTGATGATGAGTATGCCGGAATCTTTTACGAAGGCTATTATTTTGATGAAGATGGTCCTGTGGAAATTATCAATAAGGACAAGGAATGGTGGGTACAGGCAGAAGGTCTAAACGCTCTGCTAATGATTTCCTATCTGGCGGAAAATGGTGACCATTACAGAGAAGTCTTTGAAAAATTATGGGAATATACCAACAGGTATGTCATCGACCACAAATATGGTGGCTGGTACCGTCGCGGCATTGATACCCAAGAAAGAGCTAACAAAAATGCATTAAAAGGTGATAAGTGGAAAAGTTGCTATCACACCTATCGCGCCATGAGTCAGTGCGTGGATATGCTCAAGCACAACAAAACGATTTTTGAAATACACAACTAACTTCCGAGGTCTCAAAGACCTGGGAAGTTTAAACTCATTATCATTCGGTAATGGAAAAAGTCCAAAACACCAGATGGTTCTAAAAAATCTGGAAAGTTTAAACCAATTAGAAAATGTTATCTTTAATAATGATAATTTTTCTGAGTCAAAACAAAAAACATCGGGGACAAACATGAAAACAAACATGAAAAAATTTCTAACACTTTTAGTCTTTTTATTATCAATTCAAAATCTGATTGCACAACCATTACTCAAAATCAATGACAAAGACTATTTTGATATTCAAGGACTCAGCATCTTTGCTTTTACCGCGCTCTATCCGGAAGGACACCAGGGCGGCATTGACATCATTCAACATGGCACCCGCGTAGCCACCAACGGCAATCTCTTCCTGCAGCCGACACCGGGGCAATTTCAACCGGTGCCGAAACTGCTTAACAAAGAAGTCCTGAAAGATGAAGGAAAAATTGTCGTCACATTACAATATCCGGATTCATCCCGCATGACACCGAACTTCAATCCCATGGTTTATCCTGATCTGAAGTTAGTTTATGACATCAATATCGTTGCTGTAGATGATCATTTCAAGGTCACGGTGGATCTTGAACAACCATTGCCTCAAGAGTGGGTTGGAAAAGTAGGATTCAACCTGGAATTATTCCCCGGCGATCTTTTTGGTAAAAGTTATTATATGGATGAGAAACCCGGTAGTTTTCCGCGCTTTGTTAATTCCGATGCTACCAAAGATAAAGACGGCGAATTCGAAGCACTGCCCATGGCCACCGGTAAGAAATTAACCATTGTGCCGGAGAATCAATACCAAACCATGGCCATTGAATCCAAAGCATCGGATCTGAAATTATTAGACGGCAGGTTGAAACATAATAACGGCTGGTTTGTGGTACGCTCCTTAGTGCCGGCGAATAAAACCAAAAACGCTATTGAATGGGTCATCAAGCCCAATATCGTAAAGGGTTGGCAATACGGTCCGATAGTGCACACATCGCAATTGGGCTATCATCCCCTGCAGGAAAAAATCGCTATCATAGAGTTGGACAGATCGGAAAAAAAGACCAGAAAAGCCATTCTTGAACGGGCTTCTGAACAAGGCGGATTTGAAAAAGTAATGTCTATAAAACCGAAGAAATTTGATGGCGACTTTTTGCGCTATACCTATTTGAAAGCGGATTTCAGTGACGCCACAAAAACCGGTATTTACCGGGTCAGATATGACGACTATATTTCTGACGTGTTTCGCATTGATCCCGACATTTACAAAAAAGGCGTCTGGCAACCGGTGCTGGAATATTTCCTGCCTATTCAAATGTGCCATATGAAGGTCTTTGAAAAATACCGGGTCTGGCATGATCACTGCCACCTGGATGATGCGCTGATGGCGCCGGCAAATATTGATCATTTCGACGGTTATAACCACAAAGAAATACCGAAAGGCTATGACGCCTACCAGCATATAGAGGGCCTGGATCGTGGCGGCTGGCATGATGCCGGCGATTATGACCTGCGGGTAGAATCGCAAATTCAGACGGTATATTATCTCGGACTGGCTAAAGAAGAATTTGGCATAGAATACGACCAAACTACCATCAATCAAGACAAACTGGTAACAGAAATTCATCGTCCGGACGGCAAAGAAGATGCTCTGCAACAAATGGAACATGGCCTGCTCACTGTGCTTGGCGCTTATCGTGAATTCGGCCAACTGTATCGCGGAATTATCTGCCCTACCCTACGTCAATATGTAATGCTGGGCGATGCCGGCAGTATGACAGATAATGAGGTTTTCGATAAGGACATTGAACAGGATATGGATGGCCTGTGGTTTCTTAAAATGACCAATAAATATTCCGAAAATTTTAATCCCCAGATGAATTATGACATGGTGGAAGACCATATTGAAGAACTCGATGACCGCCTGGTATTTCTGGAAGAAAATCCCGGTCGAGCCTTGGGAACGATTCCCGGCCTGGCTATATCCGCGCGAACTATGCGGGACTATGACGCGGCACTGGCGGAGGAATGCCTGAAAACCGCTGAAGCACTTTGGGAGGCCAACAAAAATGCGGAAGGTCGCTGGGTGCAATTTTCAAAAGTCAGCGCTTTGGTGGAATTAATTCTCACAACCGACAAAGAGGAATACAAAGAGTACCTCATATCAATGGAAGCGGAACTGAAAGAGGCAGCGCCTATTGTGGGCTGGTCTCTAAGTCGAGTTTTGCATAAAATTGGTGATCAGGATTTTGTTGATACAATGACGGAAACAATCATAGCTTCCAAAGATGACATTTTGGGACAGATTGACAATCCCTTTGGTGTTCCCTACAAACCACAGGTCTGGGGCGCCGGTTGGGCAATTCAGAGTTTTGGCTATCAATATTATTTTCTGCATAAAAAATGGCCGGAGATTTTTACGCCGGAACCGATATTTAATGCCCTGAATTTTGTTTTGGGATGTCATCCCGGCAAGAATACCGCCTCCTTTGCCACCAATGTGGGTACAAAATCCCAGACCATCGCCTATGGCGTCAATCGTGGCGATTTTTCGTCTTATCCCGGTGGTGTGGTTTCCGGTACCAATCTCATTCGCCCGGATTTCCCGGAACTGAAAGATTGGCCCTTCATGTGGCAGCAGGGTGAGTATATGATCGGTGGCGGCTCTATGCCCTATATGTTCCTGGTGCTGGCTGTGGATGATATATTGAGCAACTAATAACCTGGGAGGTCTCAAAGACCTCCGAGGTTTAACTGATCAGAATAATCTCTTGGACTTCTAAAAGAAGTTGAAGATTGATAATAAATTGTTGTTTGGGAAGTAGGCTGAAGCCTACTAATCTTTATTTCTTTGATTTTAACACCACAATGAATTGTGGTGCTAGTCTGAAGGAAAAGAATTGAACTCCTAAAAACTTTTCATTTAAAAAAAATCATCTACATTTTGGACTAATTATAACAGTACATAATAGAGGAAATATGATTAAAAAATTTACACCACCAATTGATATCAAAACAGCAGAAGAATGGGCCGCAAAAAAAGTCGCCCAAATGACACTGGCAGAAAAAATATCCATGATTGGCGGCCGGGAAGCTTTTTATACCGAAGAGATACCGCGATTGAATATTCCGAAAGTGCTTTTTGCCGACGCTTCCATGGGATTAAATTTCCGCACAGAATTTCAGGATTTCACCTATGATGTGACTATCGATAAATCAACCGCCATGCCCTGCAAATTATTATTAGCGGCCACTTGGAACAAGCAACTGGCTTATGACTATGCGCAAGCAGTTGGCGAAGAATGCCGGGCCAATGCCACACCGGTTTTATTAGGACCGGGCATGAATATCTATCGTCACTCCCAATGCGGCCGGAATTTTGAATATGTGGGTGAAGATCCCTTTCTTGCGTCGCGCATTATTGAAAATTATGTGGTTGGTTTACAGAACACCGGCACCATCGCCACACTGAAACATTTTGTCGCCAATAATACCGATTATTTCCGGCGCAAAAGCAATTCCATAGTTGATGAACGGACACTTCATGAAATCTATATGCCGGCCTTCAAAGCGGGCATCGAAGCGGGCGCTATGGCTGTCATGACGTCATATAATTTAGTCAATGGTGAATGGGCCGGGCAGAGCGACTATGTGATCAATCATTTACTTCGTGATAAGTTAGATTTTCAGTGGCTGGTAATGACCGACTGGTGGAGCGTTTATGATGGTGAAAAGGTCATTAAATCCGGGCAGGATTTGGAAATGCCGGCTAACGAGGCAGTATTAAATGCTGAGGAACTGGTCAAGGATGGGAAAGTCGATGAAATTGATATTGACCGCATGGTGATCTCTGTTTTAAAAACCCTGTACGCGATGCAGGCCTTTGACAGAAAACCGGACAAGGAAATGATTAAAAAGATTGACGAGCACGCCAAAACCGCTCTAAAAATTGCCCGTGAAGGCATTGTGCTACTAAAAAATGAAAAGAATATTTTACCAATAAAAAATAAATCCGGGATTTTATTAACCGGTCCCTACGCGAATAAAATCGCTGAAGGTGGCGGCGCTGCAACTGTGAAAGGGTATGACCAGATACGACTAAATCAAGCCCTGACAGAGGAATTTGGAAATTCAATCGTTTATATGACTAAACCTTCAGATGATCAAATAAAAGATGCCTCCGCTGTTCTCCTGAGTATTGGAACGTTTGACAGTGAAGGTTGGGACAGACCGTTTGACCTACCAGAAGAAATGGAAACCCTCATCCACCATGTTGCCGATCTGAATTCCAACACTATTGTGATTGTTAATTCCGGCAGCGGCATCAAAATGACCAATTGGTGTAACAAAGTCGCGGCAATTATCTACGGCTGGTATCCCGGACAAAACGGGAATATTGCCATCGCCGAGATCATCAGTGGCAAAACCAATCCATCAGGCAAACTCCCCATCACCATTGAAAAAGACTTCACTGATTCTCCGGGCGCTGATTATTTGCCGGAAGGTGAAGAACTCTATTCCGACTGGAATGATGAAGAAGAGAAAAAACGGGAAGTTTATGACCTGCCGTATAAAGAAGGAAATCTGGTTGGATACCGTTGGTATGACACTAAGAGGATTGAACCGCTATTTCCCTTTGGGCACGGTCTTTCCTACACAAAATTCAACTATGCCAACCTGAATATTGATAAACCGGAATTCACTGCTGATGAACCAGTCAATATTACTTTTGACCTGACCAACACCGGGCCATTAGCAGGGGCTGAAATCGCACAACTCTATGTCTCCGATTTGGAATGTACAGTGGCGCGGCCTGTGAAGGAACTAAAAGGCTTTGAAAAGATCCATTTGGAACCCGGTGAAACAAAAGCCATCACAATAACTTTAGATAAAGAAGATTTTTCTTTTTATGATGAAAAGCA
>CAZCHS010000138.1:0-7639 GCA_964498725.1 uncultured bacterium
TGATAAAAATATTTCATATATTTTGATTAAGTGATTGCTTAAATACTTAATCAAAACTAAACCTAATGAAATTATTAGAAAAAAAAGCACGAATATGTAAAATACTATCTGTAAGCACACGGCTTCAAATCCTTGAATTGCTGAAGGAGCGTTGTTTTTGTGTCAATGCCCTTTCACACCAACTGGGAATTACGCCTGCGGCAGTGTCACAACATCTACGCATTTTGCGGGATGCGGGAGTTGTTACTGCGGAAAAACGGGGCTATCATGTTCATTATAGCCTTGAGAAAACCACATTATCAGAGTGGTATATGCTACTGAAAGACCTGCTGGAATAATTTTTTTTACATAGTATTTTATATGCAAAAATACTTACACGGAGGTTCAATGGAAATACAAAATTATCCCGCCATTCAAGTGGAAAAAATTTTCAAAAGTTTCGACCAGGTAGAGGCTGTAAGTGGAATTGATTTTGACGTTAACCAGGGTGAAATTTTTGGCTTTCTGGGACCAAATGGCGCTGGTAAAACCACTACAATCAATATGCTCACCGGGCTGGCGCGGCCAGACGCCGGTACTATCCATATAAACGGCATTAACTGTACACAAAAAACCAAAGCTGCCCAGCATCTGATCGGTACTGTGCCGGATGAAAGCAATTTATATCCGGAACTGACGGGCTTTGAAAATCTTAGTTTCTGCGCTTCTCTATACGGCATCAAAAAGAAAAGCCGTGAGGAAAAGGCCCGGGAACTACTGGAATTATTCGGCCTGACCAAAGCCGCCAACAGGAAATTCGCCGGCTATTCAAAAGGCATGAAGCGGAAGCTGACCATTGCCGCCGGTATTATTCATAATCCGCCCATTCTATTTCTGGATGAACCGACAACCGGTATTGATGTGGCCAGCGCGCGGCAATTGCGTCAGATCATCGCTGATTTGCATAAAGCGGGTACCACCATTTTTCTAACAACCCATTATATTGAGGAAGCCGAACGTCTCTGTGACCGCATCGCCTTTATTGTTTCAGGCAGGATCATTCGTATCGATACGGTGGCTAATTTAATGCAACCGGTAAAAGGAAATCATATTCTCAGGATTGCCTGTTCGGCCGGAATCAGGGAACTGGCGTCTGAATTGCAAAATAATTTCTCTTTCAAAAAAATATTAATTCCGGAAACCGGCATTCTGCGTATTGAAGATACCAGCCCTGTTTCTGTGGGTCCGGTAATTCGTTTCCTTGAGGAGAAGGGAATTGAAGTTTTTGAAGCTGTTAGAATCAGACCCAGCCTGGAAGAGGTCTTTGTTGATATTACCGGTATTAAAGCTGACATGATGAAAAAAGAAAAAGGAAAGGGGTGATCCGTGAAAAAATTAATCGCTTTTTGGAATATTTTGGCTAAGGATTTCAAAACCTATTATTTAAAACCGCCGAATATCAGTTGGGGCATAATTTTTCCCCTGGCATGGACCGGCATGTTTTTTATAAAATCCGGAAGTGGAATAGATAGTATTCTTTCCATACTTCCCGGTGTGATTTCCATATCAATTTTATTTGGTACCACCTCGCTTTTGGCTGTTACCGTCACATTTGAGAAGAAAAACAGGTCTTTTGAGCGGCTCTTGCTGGCGCCGGTACCCCTGGAACTGCTCATGCTTGCCAAGACTTCCGGCGCTATAATATTCGGAACCATTAATGCCTTTGTACCGGTGATAATGGCGGCTTTTTTTGTTGACCTTTCCCAGGTGGTTTGGATTGAATTTATTCCGGCTGTTGTTTTAATTGCTGTGGCGTCAACCTTTCTGGGATTGTTCATAGCCGTGGCTGTCAGTGAGGTTTTTGAAGCGCAGACTTTTTCGAATTTTTTCCGGTTTCCCATGATTTTTCTCTGTGGGTTGTTTTTTCCTATCAGTGGTTTGCCGGTTTTTTTGAGAATTTTTTCTTACTTGCTGCCGCTCACTTACGGCACAGATATTTTAAATAGCGCTATTCTCAGTAAAAAGATGTTTCCCGTTGGAATGAATATTGTCGTGCTTATTTTATTCTGCCTGTTTTTGTTCCTGCTGAGCCTGAGAAACGTGCGCAGGAAATGGATTTTTTAACCTTTATTCTGCATAAACATCTGAATAATGCGCACAACCAGCAAAATAGCTTCCTCCTGACCAATCTGTAAATCAGGTAGCAGGACATCAAATTTTATGATTACAATCTAACCGTTAATTTATCCCGGTCCCAAAACACTTTTTTCCCTTTACGATAGGAAATCGTCGCCATGTGGGCCGTTACGGCTTCTTCAAACCCGCGGTCAATATTACAACTGGTCTGAGAACCGGTGCGAATCGCATCCAGCCATTCTTTCATGTGCAGAAAAGTGGTGTCGATCTGTTTTCCGTTTCTGTAGGTGTATGTCAGGCCCCGTTCCGCGAAATATTTGGTGCTGGCGGAGGTGATGGCGTCAATGCCTTTGGCGCCGGGAGCATAGGAATAAGCCGGTGTTGAGGTATCGATAATACCTGATTCGATTTCATGACTGTATTTTTGGGAATGGTTGTCAATGGAAACCGTGAATCCATTGGACAATTCCATAGCGCCATCAGTGCCCATCAATGTTCGCGGCCGGTATTTGCCACTGGCCAGGGAAGAGCTGTACATCAGGGTCAAATCCTGTTTCTCATATTCCATCAGCGCATTGAACACATCGGGGACTTCCCGTCCGTCTTTGTAATGATAAATCCCGCCGGAAGCCATGACCGAATCAGGAATGCCCACATCCAACACCTGGTTGATACAATCATATTCATGGGTCAGCATATCGCCGGACAACCCAGTGCCATAGTCCCACCACAAGCGCCAGCGAAAGAATTTTTCCAGGCTGAATTCAGCCGGATTAGTCTCGCCAATGAATTGCTGCCAGTCGATATTGTGCCGGCCGGCTTCTTCGGGAATATCATAGACCCAGGCGCCGTAAGGTGTGTTCCGGTTGGTATTGGTCTGGACTAAGGAAATATTGCCCAGAATCTGTTTCTCATTAACTAATTCATGAGCCAGGTTATAGGAGTCGAATTGCCGGTTCTGGTGTCCTAATTGGAACACAATTTTGCTGGTTTTAACTGCCTGGCGGACAGCATAGGCTTCTTCCAATGTGCGTGTCATACATTTTTCTGTGTAGACATGCTTGCCCTGCTTCACCGCTTCGATGATCATGGGCGCGTGCCAGTGGTCCGGCGTGGCAATGACCACAGCGTCAATATCTTTGGCTGCGATAAGGTCTTTATAATTTTTATATCGTTTCACCGGCTTTACATCGCTTGTTCGCGTGGATTTTTGCTGATTTCCGCAGGCCATCATACCATATTCTGTATAGGGATCATAAATATCACAGATGCCATTGATCTCAATATTCAACTGTTCGCTTTGCATGAGGAATTCATAGCGTTTGTCCTTTTTGTTTTCCAGTCCGGCTTCCCGAATGTCATTAATATAGCCGGGATGGAGAAAACCGGCGGAATTGATGATCATGCGGCCACGGGAGCCATAGCCGATGAGGCCCAGACGGATTTTTTCACAATTTTTTTCCGGTACTAAATGCTTATCAAAATTTTTGAAATCAAGATCAATGATTCTCGATAAATTGTGTTCAATATTTTTCTGATAAGCTTCTTTTTGCAAAGTTTTATAAAATAAAGCACCGACAACCGGCAGGGTTGCCAGGCTTTTTAACAATTCCCGTCGCGTCATTTTTGTTTTAGTCATTGACGGCCGCCTTTCTGAAATAATGATTAAACATGCGCTGTAAGCCGATAATGTGTTCAGTAGGAAACATGAGTAAAACCAGGACAGCGAAAAATTCCACAGAGTTTTTATCAAAGACCAGGTAATGGCCTTCGGAGGGCAAGAGATATTCATAACCAATAAATGGGGGATGAGAGAGCCAGAAAAAAAGCAACATCACCAGGGCGCCGAGTTTTGCGTATTTGGTGAGTAATCCGGTCATCAGGGAAAGGCCGATCAATAACAAACCCCATTTGATCAGGGGATCAATAAATAGCATGAGCCTAGGATTGTTGGCCATATTGATAAAAATATCCCGCAGCCAGCCTTGTGAATCCAGCAGGTAAAAATAGGCTGACCATTTGGCGTCAAAGAGTTTGGCCAGCCCTTCATAGGTAAAATGCCAGCCGATAATAACACGCAGCAGGACCAGCGATGTCGTTTGCATGGTTGTCAGATGTTTAACAGTATTTTTCAAACTTACAGTTCCTTGATTTTTATATTTCGCCATCTCACTTTTATGCCGCCGCCGTCGTGGATTTGCAGGGCAATAGCGCCGTTGGCAGCACCGATTTTATCGTCCACCAGAGTGACCATTTTTTCGCCGTTGAGAAAGGTTTCCACCCGGTTTCCGTCAGCAATTATCCTCATGGAATTCCACTCTCCGGGTTTCAAAATATTTTCTTTTTCATCAGGAATTTGCACTAACCAACCGCGGCCATAGGATTCATAAATGCCGCCGGTATCATGATTTGGCGGCGCCACTTCCACCTGCCAGCCGGAAATTTTGGTGCCGTCGATGGTGGAGCGGAAAAAGACACCGCTGTTGCCGTCGGCTTCCTGCTTGAATTCCAACTGTAATTCAAAATCCTTGTAAAATTTTTCAGTGGCAAGGTAGCCATATTGTTCATCGGGCCCGCTTTCGCAAACCAGGTCGCCATTTTCCACGTACCATTTTTCCGTGCCGTAGATTTCCCAGGCGGTCAGATCCTGACCATTGAAAATCGACTGAAAGCCCGGATCTTCTGAACATGAAATTCCTAGTAATAATACAATTATTGGGATGATTAATTTTTTCATTTTAATTCCTTTTGTTTATTTAACTTGTCGATAAACGATAACCGATAACCGATAACCGATCACCGATCACTGATAGAGCACCAACCATTGCGAAGGTTTTCAACCATTCGCAAGGTTTCCTGATCACTGATCACTGATAGGGCACCAACCATTGCGAAGGTTTTCAACCATTCGCAAGGTTTCCTGATCACTGATCACCGATTCCATTCTATAATTCCTTGATTTTTATATTTCTGAACCAGGCTTCATTGCCATGGTCCTGCAGACCGATATGACCTTTTTTGAAGATGCCATAATCAGGATAATCTTTCCATTTGCCCTCATTCTTTCGGGATACCCACTCTTCAGACCAGGCTTCAAATTCAACCACTTTTGCGCCATTTAACCAGTATTCCACATGACCCTTATCAAAAACAATTTTACTGGTATTCCATTCCCCCTGGGGCTTTAATTGCTTTTTATCATTAGGCGCGTACATGGCGTAATCGGCGCCGGCTTTTTGCCATTCCTCCAAAGGCTGGGGAAAACCTTCATCATCAATCAACTGGTACTCGGGCCCGGTGAGATAGGGCGCATTGTATTTTTCATCTTCGATGACATGATAAAAAATCCCGGAGTTGCCGCCTTCGGATATTTTCCATTCCAGTTTGAGGATGAAATTTTCAAATTGTTTGTCCGTGAGGATATCGCCGCCAATATCACCGCCGAGGCCCTTGCAGTAAAGCAAGCCATCTTCCACAATCCAGCCATCATCGGCGCTGTCAACCAGATATCCATGCCATCCAGTAGTGGACTGGCCGTCAAAAAGCAATTGCCAGCCCTCATTCTTTTCCCGGGATGTTAAGGTATTCGGCTCATTTGTGCCGCAGGCTGTGAGCATTAACGCGGAAATAATTGCTAAAATAAATAATTTCTTCATTTTGTCACCTCTTTAATTAATTTTTTTCATTTTTACAGGGTCCCATTGAACCACTTTTTTGCTGTAATAGGATTCATGACAGGCCAGGGCCGGGGCCGCGGCGCGATAGCCAAAGACGGCATCTTCCACCAGGGGCGTTCCATTGCGAATAGCATCAAAAAAGTAACCAAAATGGTCGTAATGGCAGCCTTTGTAGCCGACTTCCGCCTGGTATACGATTTCCTCGGGGCCGAGAATTCTTTTTCGGTCGTTGAGGACTTTTTTGAATTCCGACGGGTCGGTATTGGGGTCGACGCCGGACAGGGATTTATTACGTCTCAAAATGACATTATTGGGTTGGATTTCCATACAGCCTTCGCTGCCCACCATGCGCATGACATAAAAATAACTGCCGCGGGTGCCGTCGACAAAATTACAGCGCAGGGAGAGATTGAAGCCGGGATGGGTTTTGGTAACAGGATAATCAAAAGTTCCGACTAAAACGTCAGGCACTTCCCGGCCATCATTCCAATAGCGGATACCGCCGGTGGAATATATTTGGTTAGGGCCATAGGAATCAGTGACAAAGTGTAATCCGGAAATGATATGCACAAAAAGATCACCGTTCATGCCGGTACCGTAATCCTTATATTTCCGCCAGCGAAAGAACCTTTCAGGATCAAATTCATACTTCTTTTTATCTTTCAGAAAAGTCTCCCAACTAATGGTTTCCGGTGATGCGTCTTCGGGAATCGGATAGTTCCAGGCCCCTTCTGCAGTTCTGCGGGACCAGACCCCTTCGGCATAATTTAATTTCCCAATAGCGCCGTCATTGAGCAATTCTTTGGCTTTTTCATATCCCAGTGACGAAAGCAACTGGCTGCCGACACAGAAAACCTTGCCGGATTTCTTTTGGGCTCTCAGAACATCAGGACCTTCTTCCAGGGAATGCACCATAGGTTTTTCACAGTAAACATGCTTGCCTTTGTTCAGGGCCTCGACACTGATCTGCTTGTGCCAGTGGTCATGAGTCGCGATGATCACCACATCCACATCCTTACGCTCCAGAATTTCACGATAATCCCGGGTGGTGACAATATCATCGCCGTATTTTTCTTTGACATCATCCAGCCGGGTCTGATAAAGATCGGCAGCTGCTACCAGTTCGGTGTTCGAATGGGAGAGGGCGGTATTCAGGTCTGTTCTTCCCATGCTGCCGGCGCCGATGAGGGCAATTTGCAGTTTGTCATTGGCGGAATTTTTGTCTTTTCTGCCCATGAAACTTGCCGGCGTTTCATTTCCCCGGGCTGCCAGAATAGCAGGTGCACCGGCCAGTGCAGATCCGGCTAACCCCAGTTTTTTGATGAAATCTCTTCTGTCTTGTTTATTTTCCATAGTCCCTCCTCGTAGGTAATTTTATTGCTCTGTGGTTATTATAATCAATATCATAAAAATAATTAACTTTTGCTAACTTACATGTTGTCAGAGTAATGATGGGTGTAATAAATGGGGTAACGCTTGAATAAAATGCAACGTTTTTATCCTGAATTATTCAATAGCTCTTTTTGCGGAAACGATTCCTTTCTGTGTGACAGATAATTGGTTGTCATTTTTAATAGAACGGCCCTTGACGAAAAGATACCAGATTCCAGGCCATCAATATTGGTTGTAATTTTACATTGTATGCAATTTTTTATAGGTTGGAAATAGATCAAGATGAATTGTAAATCTTAAAAAAGCGAAAGGAAGTATTATGCGACACAATTTAAAATTTTTAACAGCATTAACATCCTTTTTGACTATTGCACTGTTATTAACAACAACCGCGTTCAGCCAGGAAGGCGATCCTGAAGCAGTGGAAGTTTTGGAAAAATGGAAAGAAAATTATG
>CAZCHS010000139.1:0-7303 GCA_964498725.1 uncultured bacterium
ATTTATTGATTTACAGCATCAACTTCCCGGTCTTAACATACAAAATTAGCAATTTAATTCCCAAAATCAGCAGGGAAATTAAATACATAAACACTGTCAGGATCAGCACCCAGTGAAATTGCGTGAATAATTCCACCCATTTTGTATGGTATTTGATAATGGAAAAAATATTTAAAATATTCGCAACAATAAAGAAAATCAATAATTTATAAAGTTCAGTTTTAATTCGCCTGGCTGGTATAATAAAATCTTTCATAGCCCACCTTAAATGTTGTATTTTTCCGGTAATTCTAATTTTTGACCGCTGTCAACTGCTTTTTCAGCCAGCAGCGTCCAAATACTGGCATTGTAACCTTCACGGGATAAAATTTCCGGTGCTTTGCCTTCCCGAATGTATTTGACAAAGGCTTCCATCTGGAGTTTGGTTTCATCCACTTCCCACTCTTCGGAAATGTACTCGCCGTCATATTTCACTGCGGTTTCCGGTACCCAGGTGGCGCCGCCAATGGGAATATTATCAAAAATGGAGTGTTCCATATCATTGATCAGTTCACGAATGCCCGGCGCGGGCGGTGGCGTTTCACTATAAACTTTATTGGTTTCCAGCTCCATGGTGCCCAAATCCCCCATGATCTGTTCTTGCAGCCCGTATTTACGGTTGCTGGTCATGGAATCCCACAAAAACTGTGTGCCGTCGTCATAACTGAAAATCGTTGCAATATTATCATAAACCTCACGCCCGTCTTTCCAATACCGAATGCTGCCGGTGCCCATTACTGAAACCGGTGTTTTACCCAGCGCCCAGTTAGCCACCTGAATTTGATGGGAGCCCAATTCTGTCAGCAAACCGGCGGAAAATTCACGGTAAAGCCGCCAATTGATTTTTTTCTCCAGCTCCGGCCGGCCTTCCGGCACTTCCCGGCGCCAGTCATTATTGCGATGCCAGTAAGCGCGAATCTGCCCGATGATGCCTAGTTCACCCTTTTTGATCCGTTCAATGCCTTGTAAAAATTTGGGATCAAACAGTCGTTGGTGGCCGATTTGCAGGATTTTTCCGGTTTCAATATGGGTGTCATACATGGCTTTGATGTCGTCCATCGTGCGGGCCATGGCTTTTTCGCAAAACACCTGCTTACCGGCCTTCATGGCGTCAATAGCGATATGGGCGTGCTGATGCAGTGGTGTGGCGATGACAACACCATCAATATCTTTTATGTCCAGCACTTTACGATAATCATAAAAAGCTTTCACCTTTGAATTACCACAATCTTTGACAGCCCGTTCATAATGGGGCTGGTAATTGTCACAAACCGCGGCAATCTCAACATTGGCCCCTTCCTCTTCGATCATATATTTAATATTCAACATCAGGCCGTAACCACGGCTGCCGACACCGATCAGCGCCAGTTTTACTTTGTCCGACGGGCTTTTAGTTTCTTTTCCCTGGGCCAGTACACTCATCCAGGGAAAAAGGGAAGCAACAGCCGTCAGACTGCTGATTTTTAAAAATTCTCTTCTACTCTCATCTTTAACCATAAAATTTCCTGATTTTGGGGTTGTTATCATCATCGATTATAAATATTTCATAATTAGCAAAATTGCTCAAGATCGCACTAATTTCATGTTTTTCTGCCACCAATAAGGCGGTAGACAGTACCTCGGCATCAACCGGTGATGAAGATTTTACGGAAACCAATTTGGGTTCCTTAATTCGCTGATGACTGCGCGGATCGAGAATATGGAGATTGCCATCGGGCTGCAGGGTGCCGCTAGTGGAAACTGCCGCCTCATTGAGTTGAAATTGACAATCCTTAATCTTTGTCAGGCTAAAGGGCCAATGCGGGCCGTGGGGATGTTTTCCCCGTGTCAATATGCTGCTGTCGCCAAAACTGATAAAACAGTTGGTGATTTTGTTTTGCGCTAATATCCCAGCTGCTTTCTCCAAAGCCAGGCCCTTTCCAATAGCACCAAAATCCAGTGCTAATCCGGTTTCGGTAAATCTAAATTTTTTAGTAGTCAAATCCAATTCAACTTTTGCGCCTATCGGTTTTGGCTGAAATGCGGCCGTGTTGTATACAAAATTGCCGGGCAAGCAATAATCAAAGCAAGCCCTTGTCTTTTGCTTGTACTTTTCCGATAATTCAATAATCTTCAGCAATTCAGCGGTAATACCAAAATAATCTACCGGCTGCTCATGGTTAATTCCATAGACTTCGCTCGTGGTATTATAACAACTGATTACCGTTTCCAGCTCTTTAACCACCGTTTCGATCTTGTCAAAAATCCTCGTAAAAATTTCAGAGTCTTTTCCATAGGAAACCACCTCAAAGCGGGTGTTCATGGCGAAAAAATTTCTGTGAAAAAGATTGGTCATATGATTTTCTTACTCTTCCCGAATTGCAAAGTTTCAGCAAAGACCGACCATTTCAAAGGTTTGTCCTGCTCTGCCTTTCGGTTTCACAGGACAACCATTTTAAAGGTCTTACAGATTACCGACAACCGGTCACAGTTCCGGTTCCCAGCCTTTTTCATATTCCCGCTTGCAGAGTCCTTTTGCTTCTTTATCTCCCATGACATGACCGGTTTTTGTATCGAGATTCAGTTCACGGCCCAGTTTCCAGGCAATATTGGACAGCTGTAATATTGTGACGCTGATATTGCCTTCATCAATTGGTGAGTGCAGTGGTTCGCCCTTGCGAATCCCATTCAAGAGGTTCTGAAAATGCATAGTTGTCATCGGTCCGGCACCAACGAGATCCATTGATCCGTCAGCACTGTTAGCATCAAATTTTTCAATTTCTTTATTGTCACGATCATAAACAATATACCCACCGCGATCAATTAAAACAGATCCCATGGTTCCGTGAATCATAGCACCACGGCCACGATTATAATATTGTTTGCCCTGGCAACTGAGGCCTTCCCAAGTGATCATTTTGTCCTTATATTCATAGCTGGTGATCAGGGTGTCATAGAATTCCCAGTCATCATCATAGTGATAGCGTCCGCCGGAAGCACTCACCTTTTCCGGATAGCCTTCATCCAGAGCCCAGCGGCAAACATCCACTTCATGTGTACCGTTATTGAGTGTTTCACCGGTTCCCCAGTGCCAGAACCAATGCCAATTGTAAGGATGAATATTATCTTTGTAAGGCCGTCTGGGCGCCGGTCCCTGCCATAATTCCCAATCCAGATAATCGGGCACAGGCCCTTCTTTACCAACGCCGATAGGGCCGCGGGTATTGGCATACCAGGCTTTACCGAAGTATGGTTTCCCTATCAGTCCTTCATGGATTCTTTTGATAATGGCAATAGTATGAGCCGATGACCGCTGCTGGTTTCCCATCTGGACTAATTTACCATATTTCCGTTGGGCCTTGACTAATAATTCCCCTTCCCAGGGATTGTGACTACAGGGTTTTTCCACATAAACATGTTTTCCCGCCTGCAATCCCATGATCGCCATGGGCGCATGCCAGTGTTCCGGCGTGGCAATGGCAATGGCATCAATATCTTTGGATTTCAGCATTTTGCGAATGTCTTTGTGGTGATTGGGTTTTTTGCCGAACTTGTCCTCAACCAATTGAGAATATTCCGTTAAATAGCGTGTGTCCACATCACAGATATCAGTGATCGTGGCATTGTCACTGCCGGCGATTCCCTGCAGCAGTCCTTTGGCGCGGCTACGCAGACCCAGCACTGCGAAATTAACCCGGTCATTGGCGCCAATAATTCGGCCGTAACTTTTCGATGTAAACATTGACGCGCCCAAAGCCAGCCCGGCTGTTCCAACCGCTGACTTTTTGATAAACTCTCTTCTTGAATTGTTATTTTCCACAATAAACTCCCCTCTGTATTAGTCCAATACATTAATTTTAATATTTTTGAAATGAACTTCATCTCCATGGTCCTGCAACAGAATATTGCCTTTTTCCAGTTCACCGAAATCCGGCCACTTAGCATATTTACTATAAGCCACAAATGCTTTCCACATGTGCGTTCCGCGATCGTATTGTAAAATTTTAATACCATTCAGATAATGCGCCACATGCTGGCCTTTGGCATAAATTCGCGCCCGGTTCCACCCATATTTATTGACCCGTTTGGAAGTGGATTCATTGGGTGCATAGAGATGGGCATTGGCTGTCATCAAGTCATATAATGATCCAAGCGTACGGTTGCCGTTAACGCCCTTTTTGGCATCAGGATGATGATCATCATCGAGAATCTGAAATTCGCAACCGATGGCTGACCCGGTGCCTTTGTTGAGGCTGCAATCTACAAAATATTTGATACCGCTGTTCGCGCCTTTGGTGAATTTGAAATCAACTTCCACAATAAAATCACTATACTGTTTTTCCGTGACAATATCGCCACCGTGAGCAGATTCCGCGCCGCCACTGGCATGAACAGTCAGGACACCGTCATTAATTGACCAACCTTTTTCCGGAAATTTTTCTGCTTTGGCGCTGCGCCAGCCTTTAGTGGTTTTCCCATCCCAGAGTAGTTGCCAGCCCTCTTCCTTTTCCCGTTCAGTCAACTGGTTGTTTAAATAACTAACCTGCTGTATATTTTTATCGTCCGGAGTACGGTATTTTTCCAGATTATCTGTCAAAATTCTGATATTTTTAAATTCAACGGTTTCGCCAACCTGGTCTTTGTTCCAGATGCTGTGGACCTGTAGTGCGATAAAGCCTTCATCAGTCATATCATCCACCAAATTTGCTGCCGGTACACCATTGAGCCAGGTACGAATATTGTTGCCGATTGCTTCCACGCGAATTTTATTGAATTCGCCTTTTTTGAAGGCCTCTTTAGCTTTGGGATTGCATTCCAGGTTATACAGCCATCCACGTCTGGCTTCATCATAAATGCCGGCAGTCCAGGCGCGAGGAGATGGATCAAATTCCACCTGGTAACCATGCACTCGTCCATCCCGATACTCTTCTTTGGATAAACTGCGGATCTGTACACCGGAGTTCATGTCACCTTTTACCCGGATCTCATATTCCAGAATAAAATCGTCATAAGTCTTTTCTGTAGCTAAAAATGTATTGGGTGTTCCCCATTTGGTCACACCAACAATCTTATCATCTTCTATTTTGAATTCCGCATCACCATTGAGTTTTTTCCAGCCATCAAGATTGTCACCATTAAACAGATAGGTCCAATCGGGTTCAGCACTACATCCGGATAAAAACAGCAATAAAACAATGAATAATACCGTAACCTTAGATAATTTCATTTCCTCCTCCTTTGAATGAAAATTTGGTCTGAATTTTAATTTCAACACAAATCACGTAATCGGTAACTTTATCGGTTAAGTAAATATATAAAATAATTGTTAAGATGCAAATGAAATTTTTAATAGGTGGAATCAATTATTTTACTATTTCCAAAATTCCCACCGCGATTTGCTCTTTCAATTCTTCCGGTTTGTCAATTCCCAACCAAGAGCCGACAAATTCTCTTTTGCCACCATTTAAATATTTTCCGGTGTAGGGATCAAACCATTTGATGGTGACACTTTTGCCTTTCAGCGCTTTCATATCACCGGTCAGCCTTTCCATCATTTTGGTGGCATAAAAAATATAGAGGTCGTCATTGTTGGTGAGGCAATAGGGCGTAAAGGAACCCTGGTAGGGGTCCAGTTGATTGAAATTATATCTCTCAAAAAATTCAATCATATGTTTATACCAGTGGAAATTGGGCTGATTTTGTTTGGGTAATTTCTCCGGCTCGTAAATCACTTCATACCAGGAGGCATTCTGCCAATAATAAGTGGAATAGGTGCCGGCAAAAATACATTGGTAATTGCGATCCAGGCAGGTTTTCGGATCATTGAAAGCCGGGCCTGTGAAGACCATGTGCATGGTTTTTTCATACCCACCATGCTCTATGTTGAATACCGGTTTAGTGGCATGTTTTTTCGCTACATCCCGCATTACGCTGTAGAGATTAGGACGCCATTCCTGAATGGAGATAAAATCCACTTTATCGGGATATGTGTCACAGTAAGCATAATCGTGAACCGACAACAAGCGCTGATGGCCGTCCAGTTTTCGCAGTCGATCAATCCGTTCAGTAATATATTCCATGTCGTCACGACCATAAGCCAGGGCCTCTTTGGAAATGTCCCAGATCAGATTGGGATAGGCCTGATAGCGTTTCACCACATAATCAAAATAGCGATTATCTGCTTTTGAGCCCGGTTCCGGCCAGTTGACTTTTTTATTCCAGACATAGATCATCAGATGGGAGATAATTTCCGCCTCATCCAGATGCTCAATCACCCGATCCAGGCGCTTGAAAAAATCAATGTTCAGCGTGGAATAATCCGGCTTATCATTGCTGCCACCAAAGGGAAATACCTTCGGTTTATCGAAGAGGTATTTTTGTGCCATCTTATCTTTATCTCCCCAATTAGCGTCATAGGTATAGATATTCATAACGATCTGGTTGAATTTATTGTCTTTGATATGCCTGATCATCTGTTCGGTTCGGGGAATATCGTCCGGATTTTCCGCATCCAGAGCGTAAAGCCAGTCGCATTCAAAGGCGGTGAGGAAATAAGGTGTGCCGTCAGCATAAAGGAATTTTTGTGGATTTTTTTCGCAAATGGTTATCGGTCCATGCTCATCTTTTTTCTTTTTCCTTTTTACAGTAATGACGCCACGCTTTCCGGCCAGTTCCGGTAATGACGCGTAAGTGGTATATGCCCAGTTCCCTTCGAGATCCGGGCAAAACCGTATGATCCATTCCTGATTATCATTATAAAATCCGGGGATCGTCATCACGGTTCCTGACGAATGGATAAATTCAGCGCCAATGGTCATATACAGCGGATCTTTCACTTTTTCCTGAACAGAGAAATTCATATCCAGCACCTGCCATTTTTGTAAGGTGTAATCTTTTGCGTGCAAAATTATTACAGTGGTTAACAATAGTATTACTATTTTTTTCATTGTATTCTCCTTGAGTAAAGCGTTTAAAGTCTACTGAAGCAGACTATTGTTTCTTAATCATTTTCCAAAAATCAACCTTCGGAAGGTTCATGACCACTAATTGAACCACTAAATCGTAGTCCTCAGACATCTTTTGCGGATAGTAAATCCGCACTCCAGTCAAGAATATATATTTATCTTTCCAATGGCATAAAATAAAGTACCATCACCGCATCTTCATTTTTAACTTTAAAATAATTCCATCAGCGATTTCGTCTTCTCATATTCGATCATATTGATCATTCCCAGCAATGCGCCCCAATGATAAAAATGCTCACTGCGATAATTTGGGTCGCCAC
>CAZCHS010000140.1:0-7067 GCA_964498725.1 uncultured bacterium
TTAAGTTGGTGGTTAATAATATCCATAAACGACTGAAAATCATATTATTAACCACCAGTTTCAACTGGTGGCGGAAAAGTTATCTCTCTGGGGAGCCCTTTTAAGGGCTTTTGTATAGAAATAATTAAAATTTGGGGTTGTTTTTGAAATTATATAAAAACAGGCATGTAAATTGTTGTTTTATCAATCTTCAAAATTTAAAATAACATTAATTAGGACATGTGTAATTATAAATAAAAAAAACTAAAAAAACTTGCATTCCATAATTTTTAACCATTAAATTTAACTAGTTAGTTAAATCGATTGGTTAAATACAATTTTATGAGGAATAAATATGAGTCCTGAAGAAAAGAAAAAAACAGAAGAAAAAATTATTAATGCTGCCGAAGAGATTTTTGTTAATGAAGGGTTCAGCGGTACACGAATGCAGACTATTGCCGATAAAGCCGGTATTAACAAAGCGCTCCTGCATTACTACTACCGAAGTAAACAGAAACTTTTTTACGCGGTGTTCAACCGGCTGGCGCCCCGAATATTCTCTTCAATACTAATAGTGTTAAAACAAGACCTGCCGCTTTTGGAAAAAATTCGCAAGTTTGTGTACGCCTATATTGATGAGATTTCCAGCAAAAACAAACATATACCCTTATTCATTATTAGTGAACTGGAACGGAATCCTGATATGATTGCCGAAGTTATGAACAATACTTTTAAATCCATGGAATTCAATCCGGTTCGCCATTTTGAAAAAGAAGTGAATGAAGAGATTGCGGCCGGCAATATTCACCCCATTAATCATAAACATCTTTTTGTCAATATTATTTCACTCTCGGTTTTTCCTTTTATCGGGCGGCCGATTATTATGAAGGTTGGTGAGTTTGACAATGATGAGTATGATAAATTTTTACAGGACAGAAAAAAGCATGTGGCGGATTTTATCATTAATTCTATCAAATCAGAAAAACAGGTGTAATATGAAGAAATTTTTCAAAACTTTTCTTTTAATGGCGCTATTTTTATCCCCTTTGATGGCGGAGAACCTGACGCTGGAGGACTGTTTCCGGTTAGCGCAAAAAAATCATCCGGTGATGAAACAGAAACAACCCATAAATCAAATAACCGAAAAGGAACTGAAAAATATTAATACGCGATGGCTGCCGGAATTAAACCTGACCATGAATGCCGGGTATCAATCCGATGTCACTAATATTGATATTACCCTGCCGCCGGCGATGGCGGGATTTTCAATCCCGGAACCTGACAAGGATATGATAAAATCCGAATTGGAGATCAGTCAAATGATCTATGACGGTGGTTTGGTTGCGGTACAAAAAGAACTGGCCATGCAGGATAATAAAATATCTTTGCAAAAAATCAATACCAACTTTCAGGACTTGAAACTTGCCATCAGTGAATTCTATTATAATCTTCTTTTACTGAAAAAACAGAAGGCCCTGCTGAAAAGCCGGCAGATAGATCTGGAGCAGAGTTTAACTGTAATGCAAAACCTGGTAAAATCAGGAGTAAAAGAGTCGACAGACCGTTATGAATTGGCGATTAAATTGCACGAACTCCGGCAGACAATTGCAGAAAATTCAATTAATATGCAGAACAGCCGTAAAATCCTCAGCCAATTAATTGGCCAGGATATTAACAGGGATATAGTCCTTTTTGAGCCGGAAATAACCGGTGATACAACCAGTTTTTTCAATGCGCAATCGCGATTATTTGATTATCAACAGCAGCGTTTGAAAATTGCTGAGAAAATCAATTTTCGCAACCGGCTGCCAAAGCTGCGGGGTTTTGGTAAAATCGGATACGGTAAGCCGGGGCTGAATATGCTCAGCGATGAATTTGACAGCTATTACCAGGTCGGTCTTATCCTGCAATGGAACATCTGGGATTGGCAGTTTAATCAACGAGAGCGCCAAAAATTACAGTATAACCGTAAACTTCTGGAATATTCGGAAGCAGCCTATAATCAAAATTTGTCAATCGAATTAGATAAATTGCGGGCTGAGATCGCTAATCTCAGACAAAAAATTGCCAAGGAACGGGAAATTTTTGAGTTGCATCAAAAAATCAGGGAATCCGCTGATGCTAAGTTACAGCAGGGTACCATTAACACCACTGACTATTTAATATATGATAACAATTATGCACGGGCAGAATTAAACATGGAAATTCATAAAGTCCGGTTATATAAAACAAAAGTAAAATATCTAATACAAAAAGGTGAATTATGAGAAAGAATATGGGATTACTTCTTTGCGCATTTTTGGCCTTATCCTGTTCCACAGATAAGGATAGGGCGGATGCCTATGGAAATTTTGAAGTCGATGAAATTATTATATCATCAAAAACCAATGGCGAGTTGTCAGCCTTTGACCTGCAGGAAGGGGATAAACTTGTTGAGGGTCAGCATCTTGGATATGTCGATACGGCCTATTTAGTCATTAAAAAAAATCAACTGCTGAATAATATTGACGCCATGGCAGCCAAAGAAGAGGCCGCGCAATTGAATTACCGGGCAATGGAAAAGCAGCTGGCTTTACTAAAAAAAGAGAAAAACCGGATTGCTGAACTCTTCGCCAGGGAAGCGGCCACAGAACAGCAAAAAGATAAAGTTTTTACCGAGTATGAAGTGACGGCAATAAAACTAAAAGCCCTGGCTAAGGAAATTGAGTCGGTGAATAAGCAAAAATCAGCATTGCAGAACCAACTGGCTGAGATCAATAAAAAAATAGCCGACGCGGAAATTATTAATCCTGTCGATGGCACTGTCTTGGTAAAATACAAGCATACTCATGAAATGATCGCCGCCGGCAGACCCTTATACAAAATGGGTGACATGAGCCGGATGTTTTTGCGGGTTTATATCAGCGCGGACCAACTGGATGAAGTGAATGTGGGCCAGGAAGTCGAAGTGGTGATTGACGATGATGCCGAAACCAGTTACCGCTTAACAGGCGAAATCACCTGGATATCATCGACAGCCGAATTCACACCCAAAAATATTCAGACTAAAGAAGTCCGGATTGACCAGGTTTACGGAGTGAAGATACTGGTTCAAAATGATGGCAAAATAAAAAATGGCATGCCGGGCACTGTTAATTTTTAACCCAAGAAAATTATCATGAAATCTATTGTTGTAAAAGAAATATCAAAAAATTACCGAAATGTGAAAGCATTACAGCCGGTCAGTTTTGAAGTGGATAAGGGGGAGATTTTCGGGCTCATCGGTCCTGACGGCGCCGGTAAAACCACGCTGATCCGTATCCTCACAACCTTGCTGCTGCCGGATTCCGGGGCGGCCTGGCTGGAAGGAAACCACTGCACTGACGATTTTCGCAGAATCCGGAATATTATCGGCTATATGCCGGGTAAATTTGCTCTGTACACGGATTTGAGCGTCGAAGAAAATATGAAGTTTTTTGCCACTGTATTCGGGACAACTGTGGATGCAAATTACGATTTGGTCAAACTGATCTATTCCCGGCTGGAGCCTTTTAAAAAACGCCGGGCCGGGGCATTGTCCGGCGGCATGAAACAAAAACTGGCTTTGAGTTGCGCCTTGATCCACCGTCCCAAAGTGCTGATACTGGATGAGCCCACCACCGGTGTGGACGCAGTATCCCGAAAAGAATTCTGGCAAATGCTGAAAAATCTCCGGGAAAAGGGAATCACAATCCTGGTTTCCACACCTTATATGGATGAAGCGGAATTGTGTGACCGTGTCGGCCTGATTCAGAAGGGGAGACTTATGTCGGTTGAAACTCCTAAGGAGGTTGTGAATAATTTTGGGCATGACCTTTTTTCAGTTTCCGGTGCGGATAATTATAAAATAATGGAATATTTGAAAGAAATAACCGATGAGAAGGATGTCCAAATTTTCGGACAGAATATTCATTTTATTAATCGTAATCAAATCTTTACCCGGAATTCATTACAGCAAAAATTACAGGAAGCGGGGTTTGATACTATTGATGTTCAAAAAGCCGAACCGAACATTGAAGATTGTTTTATTGAGTTGACGAGGAATAAAAATGAAGCAAATAATTAAAGTTCACAATCTGGTGAAAAAATTTGGTGATTTCGTAGCCAATGACAAACTTACTTTTAATGTCAACAGGGGAGAAATTTTTGGTTTTCTGGGAGCCAATGGCGCCGGTAAAACCACGGCAATAAAACAGTTGTGCGGATTGTTGTCACCCACTTCCGGAGAAGCGACAGTGGCCGGTTTTGATGTCTTCACCCAGGCTGAGAAAGTCAAAGAACGGATCGGTTATATGAGCCAGAAATTTTCCTTGTACAATGATATGACGGTCTGGGAAAATCTGCGCTTTTACGGCGGTATTTACGGATTAGGCAAAAAGGAAATTCGTCACCGCGCTGATTACTTTATCGACAAATTAGGGTTGCATCATGCCCGTAATACATTATTGAAGGAGATACCACTGGGATGGAAACAAAAATTAGCCTTTTCAATGGCGTTGCTGCATCATCCCGACATCGTTTTTATGGATGAACCCACCGGTGGTGTTGATCCGGTGACCCGGCGCCAGTTTTGGGAGATGATCTATCAGACTGCCCATGAAGGTGTCACGATTTTTGTGACGACGCATTATATGGATGAAGCGGAATATTGTCACCGTTTATCGATCATGGTAGAGGGGAAAATCGTTGCCCTGGATACACCGAAAAATTTAACCGCCAAATACCAGGCTGATAATATGGATGAGGTTTTTATCAAATTGGCCAGGAATGAATAAAAGAAAAAGAAAATGAAGTCATTTAAGGAATTTATTAAAAAGGAATTTTATCATATTTTTCGTGATCCCCGAACATTGCTCATATTGTTTGCCATGCCGGTGGTGCAACTGCTGCTTTTCGGATTTGTGATCAAAACTGAAATCAAAGATGCAACAATCGCCATTTGGGATAAATCCGGGGATGTTACCACGCAAAGATTGCAGGATAAGATTCTCAGCTCAGGCTATTTCAAGTTGGTTGAAAATGTCGAAAAGGAAAGCGACATCCATAATTTGTTCAAAAAAGGCGCTGTCAAACTGGTTATGGTATTTGAACAGAATTTTGACCGGAAACTGACCAATACCGGCCGGGCTGATGTGCAGATCATTGCCGATGCGTCAGATCCCAACATTGCGGCGATGCTGGTTAATTATGCGGGCTCCATATTCAAGGATTTTAACCGCAGTAATTCGGTTATGGGTGAGATTGGCGTCATTCCGTCTTCCCGCATGTTCTACAATGAAGAGATGAAAAGTGTGTACATGTTTGTACCGGGATTGATGGCGATGATCCTGATGCTGATCTGTGCGATGATGACCTCTATTTCCATTACCAAAGAAAATGAAATGGGCAGTATGGAAATTTTGCTGGTCTCGCCACTAAAACCTCTGCAAATCATTTTGGGGAAAGTACTGCCTTACGCGCTGCTGGCTTTTTTAGATGCGATTCTGATCATCCAACTGGGGAAATATGTCTTTGGCGTACCGATTATCGGCAATCAATTCCTGTTATTGCTGGAAACGAGCATTTTCATCATTACTGCTTTATCGCTGGGAATTTTTATTTCCACTGTGACCACCAGCCAGTTGGCTGCCATGATGATCTCGGCGGTGGCTTTGATCTTACCCACTGTGCTGCTGTCCGGATTTATATTTCCCATCGACAATATGCCGGTATTTTTGCAAATCCTCTCCAATGTAGTGCCGGCCAAATGGTTTCTGTCGGCAATCAAAAATATTATGCTGAAAGGGTCGGGATTTATGATCATCTGGAAAGAAACTTTGGTCATGGCGGGAATGACACTGCTCCTGCTGATCGTGAGTGTTAAACGATTTAAAATTCGATTGGAATAGAGATGCGAAAAATATTATTTATCATTCAGAAGGAATTTCTACAAATATTTCGAAACCGGGCCATGCTGCCGATCATTTTTATGGTACCGATAATTCAACTGGTGATACTGGTCCATGCCGCTACCTTTGAGATCAAAAATATTGACATGATGATCGTGGATAAGGACTTCAGTCCGCTTTCAAAAAAATTGGCTGAAAAATTTAAGGGATCGGATTTTTTCAGGGTACGTGATTATTCTGTCAGTATCAGAGAGGCAAAATTAGCATTGGAAGAAGGTAAGGTTGAAGCTATTCTGCATTTCAAAGCCGGATTTGAAAGGAACCTTGTGAAGGAGCATAAGGCTGATCTGGGAATTATTGTTGATGCCGTCAACAGCCGCGCCGCCGGTTTGATCAACGGATATATCATGGAAATAGTGGCTAATTATAACCGGGAAATAATGGGCGAAATAATTCCGCAAAATAAACTCCAAACCAAGAACAGGTTGATCCAAATCCAGGAATCCTATTGGTACAATCCGGAACTGAATTACAAAAACTATATGGTACCCGGAATTTTGGTGATTCTGGTGACCATCATTGGTACTTTTCTCAGCAGCATGAATATTGTCCGTGAAAAAGAAATCGGCACTATCGAGCAATTGAATGTAACCCCCGTTGGAAAATTTCAATTTATTATTGGTAAACTTATCCCTTTTATGATCATCGGGCTTTTTGAATTTGCTTTCGGTCTGACAATCGGCATATTTATATTTCATATTCCTGTTGCCGGTTCGATCCCTTTATTATTTGCGGTGGCGACGGTTTTTCTCTTTACAGTTCTGGGCGTTGGGCTCTTGATTTCAACGATGAATGATACCCAGCAGCAGGCTTTGCTGGTGAGCTATTTTTTTATGATGCTTTTCCTGCTGATGAGCGGATTATTTACTCCTTTGGAAAGTATGCCGGGCTGGGCATTGTGGATCAACAAAGTCAACCCGGTAACCTATTTTCTGAAAATCAACCGGATGATCATATTGAAAGGCAGCGGAATAACCGATATTTTCGAAGAGGCCTTTTCATTATTGGTTTTGGGAATTGTGATCTTTAATCTGGCGGTAATGAAGTATAAAAAAATTCAATAAATATTTTGGCTCTGAAGTAGGTTAAACTCTTTCAGAGTTTTTAATAATGTTTATTTTT
>CAZCHS010000141.1:0-7017 GCA_964498725.1 uncultured bacterium
TATGCTCATCCATTACTATTCGGCTATAGGCATAACCGAAGGATGAATTGAAAACGATTTTTTTGTAAATTTCAGGGTGCATTTTTTTTATTGCTCTTTTTTTTTCTTTTTTTCTTTCCATCCGGCCGGGATTGCATTGGTCTCTTCGATCGGTCGGAGTGATGCACAAACACCATGAGGGCATGGAATGGGACTTCGAGATTGCCGCGGTCGCTCCGCTCCCTCGCAATGACAGCTTCGGTGGAGCGCCGCTCTCCGTCCCATCCCGTCATTGCGAACGAAGTGAAGCAATCCCGATGTCCCGGCGCTTTGACCATCATCACTTCGCAGAACAACCATTGCAAAGGTTTGCAACCCTGCCCGAAGCAGGCGGGCATTTGCAAGGTTTTAGGTACAGGCGTTCGCAACTAAATTATCCACTTGTAAAAAAACGACTCATTAACCAACACTATTCAGGTTAACGGTATATCTTTTCAATTGTTTCCAGCAATTCATCGCCGTCAAAAGGCTTCTTCAATACCGCGTCAGCGCCCAACTTCTCCGCCAGTAACAGGTATCCGTCAGGCTTCAACCGGCCGCCGCCTGAGATGGCGATTATTTTAATCGCTTTATTTGTTTTGCGAATTTCCATAATGGTCTCAATCCCTTCTTTTTCCGGCATTACAATATCCGTAATCACCAGATCAATATCAGGGGTTTTATTCAAAATAGGTATTCCCTCGATCCCGTCATAGGAATTGATCACTTCATGCCCTTCCATTTCCAGAACTTTTCTGAGCACTTTGTTGATCGCGATATCGTCGTCAATTATCAGAATTTTCATTGTCTTTATTCTCCCTGTTTTTATGGTCTAATAGTTCCCGGATGGTTTTGGAAACCTCAAAGATCATCAGCGGTTTATTAATGACCTTGTCTATGCCAATTCTTTTTACTTTTTCCGGATTCAATTTCACTGTGTTGCCGGTGGCAATAATCACCGGAATACCGGGAGTAACTTTTCTGATTTTTTCCGCCAGGTCAAGGCCGGACATTTTCGGCATGGAATAATCAGAAAAAAGAAGGTCCACCTGCTTGGCATTATTTTTATAATACTGCAGGGCTTCTTCGGGATCAGTGAATGTGGTGATCGTGTAGCCTAAAGCCGAAAGCATACGATTAACCATTTTGATCAATTCCGGCCGGTCATCCACCACTAAAATATTTTCTTTGCCTTTTATGATCTCCTGCTCCCGGATATCTTCGACAACATCTGTTTCTTCTTCCTCAATCACCGGCAAGTAGATAGAAAAAGTCGTTCCCACCCCCAGTTCACTATCCACAAAAATATGACCCTCATGCTCTTTGATAATGCCATGAACAACACTCAATCCCAGGCCGGTTCCCTTACCCTGCTCCTTGGTGGTAAAAAAGGGATCAAAAATCCGGTCGCGAATTTCCGGAGGTATTCCGGCGCCGGTATCTTTAAAGCTGATTTTGCAAAAATAGCCCTGAAAAATCTCATGTACTTTCAGCAGTTCGTCATTTTCAGCCGCTGTTTCTGACATGGTAACGGTGATCGTGCCGGGATTTTCACCGATGGCATGGGCCGCGTTGGTGCAGATATTAATAAAGACCTGGTGCATTTTTGAGCCGTCCACCATCACCATGGGGCATTCCTTATCCACATTGCTTTTGAGGTCTATAATAGCGGGAATTGAGGGCCGCATCAGTTTAAGCGCCTCATTAAGGATGAGATGAATTTTTAAGGGCATTTTTTGGGTTTCCGTCTGGCGGCTGAAATTCAATATCTGGGAGATCAGGTCTTTGGCCCGTAACCCGGCATTGAATATTTCATTGATCTCATCATAGATTCGACTCTCTTTATCACTATGTTTTTTGATCAGTCCCGAATAACCCAGGATGGGCGTCAGAATATTATTAAAATCATGAGCGATTCCGCCGGCCATGGTGCCGATGGTTTCCAATTTTTGCGAGGTTTGTTTCTGGGCTTCAATATTTTTTCGCATTTCCGCCAGCCGCTTCTGATGGGTAATATCTTCCACCAGGCAAATGCCGGTCACAAAATCGCCCTCAGCATTGCGAATGGATTCAAACTGCGCCTTGATATAAACCTGTTTTCCATCTTTTTTCGACGGGAACCAATCTTCAAAAATACCACCCTTTGCAAAATTAATTCCCGCCTTCTCTTTCATTCTGTCCAATCGCAGATCATCAATCATATCTTTGCCAATTAAGTCCGCTTTGTCCACTTCCACAATTTCCTGAAGCCGTTTATTGCAATCGGTAATTTTTCTATTCTCATCAAACTGCATAATGCCCACCGGCGCGTTCTGAAAAATATTCCGGTATTTTTCCTCGTTTAATTTGAGGATCATTTCCATTTCCTTTTGCAGGGTAATATTTTCCGATACTTTGATGTAATTGATCGGTTTACCCGCCTGATTAAAAATCGGTGAAATAGCGGCGGATTCCCAAAACAGTTCATTGTTTTTCTTGCGGTTGTGAAATTCACCCCGCCAGCTTTCTCCATGGGTTATTTTGTGCCATAAATCCTGATAAACCGCATCATCCAGTTCACCGGATTTTAACAGGCTGGGGTTCTTCCCTTTCACTTCATTCAAGGTATAACCGGTGATCTCTGTGAATTTCGGGTTCACATATTCAATCTTTCCATTCAGGTCAGTGATCACAAATATTGACGGGCTTTGTTGTACTGCAGCTGATAATTTTTGAAGTTTTTCTTCCTTATTCACCTGGTCTGTCACGTTATCGGCGATACCGTCAATAATATTGATATTATTATCTTTATCATAGTTGAGTTTGTAATTGGTCTCCACCCAGATTTCACTGCCATCTTTTTGCTTTTCCCGTGTGCGGTGATTCAGCAGTATCTTCTCTTCTTTAAGTGTGTTCAGCAATTTGTCCCTGTCTGTGGGATCAGCATAATAATCCACCGCTTTCCGGTTTAACAAATCATCAACAGAGTCATACCCATAAATTTTTGCCATGGCGGGATTCGCCGAGAGCACTTCTCCCGCAAAAGTTGAGGTGAAAATACCCAAAGGTAAATTATTGAAGAGATCCCGGAATTTTTTTTCACTGTTGGCCAATTTTTGCTCATCCTGTTTACGCGGTGTAATATCCCGCACCCATTCCATAATGGCATAGACATCATTTTTTTCATCCATTAATGGTATTACCCGTGCATCCAACCAGGTGCCGTCGGGTAGTATTATTTCATTTTTAAAGGGTTTTTGGGTTTTCATGACTTCTTTTACCCAGCAATCCGGACATACGGCATTATAACCCCGGTAGGTTTGATAGCATTTCGTCCCAAGTTTCTGTTTTTCTTTGGGAACTGCGCCAAATTCGTTCCAGTTGCTGTACACGATATTAAAGTCCTTATCATGAACCGAAACTAAATCGGGAATGCAATTAAGCATATTATGGAACCGTTCTTCACGTTCCAGAACTTCGTTTTCCAGTTCTTTTCGTTTAGTAATATCCCTGGTTATATTTATAATTACTTTTTCGTCATTGAGCTTAATGATATTGGCCGACATTAATCCATGTTTGACTGTACCGTCTTTGGCAATAAATTTCGCTTCCAGATTATCAACGGTCCCCTTTTCTTTCAACCCTTTTACCAACCGTTTCCGGTCATCAAGGTTTTTCCAGATATTGATATCAATTGAGGATTTTCCGATTACATCTTCAGGTGTATACCCCATTATGTTTGTAAACCCCTTGTTAATATCAATATAAACCCCATCTTCCAGGCGATTCAGATTGATAGAATCCGGGCTGGTTTTAAAGGTCAGCCTGAATTTTTCTTCACTTTTTTCCAATTCCTGCTCTATTTTTCGCTGTTGTGTAATATCCTCTATGGATGCTATCATACCATCAAACTCTCCCTGCTCATTCAACAGCGGCGCGGCATTAATGGAGAGGATCTTCCGCTCATCTTTTTTCCGGCTGATGCCGTGACGAACGCCGAATACCGGCTTTTTTGTTGTCTTTACGATATAAAAAGGTTGTTGGTCATCGGGAAAAGGATTGCCCGCCAGATCGGTGTGTTTCCAGATAGGCGCGTCATAACTGACCCCCTTAACCTCACTTTTTTCAAGCTCCAGTATTTCTTCAGCCTGTTTATTCGCATAATCGATGTTGCCGTCTTTGTCAACAGTGGTTATACCCACCGGACTGGTCTCCATAATTGATGTGAGCAGGGCGTTTTTATTTCTGAGATTATCTTTTACTAGTTTTTCCTCTGTAATGTCTTGAAAAGTACCAAAAATCTTGACAACTTTTCCATTTTTTAATATAGGTTTACCAATTGTTCGGGTCCATAATTCCTTGTCTTTGGCTGTTATAAACTTCAATTCCAGGTCATAGCCTTTACCTTTAAATGCGTCGTCAATAGCTTTTGATAATGTTTCCCTGTCATCAGGATGGAAAAAGTTAATTGCCTCATCCAACTGCAGTTTGTAATCCAGTGGTAATTCGTGAATGCGGTAGACTTCATCAGTCCAGTGTACTTCTTTTGTTGCCATGTCGATCTGCCATCCACCGACTTTTGCCATGCGCCCGGTTTCATCCAACATCAATTTATTTGCTTTTAATTTTACCTCGGCAGCTTTGCGGTCCGAAATGTTTATACATGTAAAGGTAACATTTTCTGTGGGATTTTCCGGATTGGTAGGTGATGAACTCAAAATCACATCAATAATTTTCCCGTCTTTTCTTTTCAGGCGGGTTTCCACCGTACCAATGCCATGGTCTCTGATCTGCCGGTGTTTTTCCTTACCGACATATTCATACTCCTTTTTTGACGGGTAGATCATTTGAGTATTTTTTCCAATCAATTCATCTTTGGTGTAGCCCAGCATGTCACACATGGTTTGATTCACCTTATCAAAGACACGGTGACTGACCGTGCCGATACCAATAGGAGCGGCTTTAAAAATGCTATTCAGGTATGCTTCTCTTTTTCGAAGTTCAGATTCCGATCTTTTAAGTTCGGTAATATCCATTGATATTCCAATAACCCCTACGGTCTGGCCGTTTTGGTTCTTAAAAGGGACTTTGCTGGTGCTGAGCCATCGTTTTTCTTCATCTGCTGTCCAGGACTCTTCTTTGTATAAAACCGGCTGGTTTTTTCTAACCACAGCCAGAGTTTCCTCAAGGTTAGCGCTTGCTTCGTCTTCGGGATAGAGGTCAGACACATTTTTTCCTCGCATCTCAATTTTTGTCATCTTATGGGCATTCGCCATGGATTTATTGACCCGCAGGAAATTGCCATGCTTGTCAGCGTAAAAAACCAGCGCCGGCAGGGTATCGAGAATGGTTTGCAGTTCGTGGTTCAGTTTAAAAAATTCACGGGTGATATTTTCCAGTTTGATGTTCTTTTGTTTTTTTTCGGTAATATCCGAAGCAATACCTTCCAGAACCAACTCATCCTCGCGATTTTTAATAGAAATTGTCCGGTCATGCAGCCAGTGCCACAGCCCGTTGGCGTCTTTGATGCGGTACTCAAGATCATAGCTGACACCCTTTTCAGCCAGATTAATGGCTTCTTTCACCCGGGTAATATCCTCCGGATGAATGGCTTTATGCCATATAAAAGGATCATCAGTCAATCGCTTCGGGTCAAATCCCAGCACTGTTTTGACCTGCGGCGACCAGTATGCAGCGCCTTTTTCAGCCTTGTAAATGTAGGTTATATCGGGCGAATTTTCGATCAGAAGCCGGTATTTTTCTTCACTAACTTTGAGTTCTTCAAAAAGTTTTTTTTCTTCGGTAATATCTTTAAAGACACAGTAAGTCTGACTGAAACTGCCGTCGGCATTATAGCTAATGCAGCCTTCAAATTCCACATAGATCAAACGCCCATCTTTATGCTTCATTTTAAATTGTACACCGGAGATACTGCCGGCTTTTTTAAACCGGGGAAAATTCTCACGAAAATAGTCCGCAAAATCCGGCGCCAGGAAATCACCAAACCATTTGCCGATCACTTCCTGCCGCTCATAGCCCAGAGTGGACAACCAACGGGGATTGACATCAATGATATGGCCGGTTTCATCCAGTGACTGGTAGCTCAGTGGCGCGTTGGTGAAGAGGGAATAATATTTTTCTTTGCTTTCTTTTAATTGTTCATTTTTATCGGCAATTTCCTGCTCATGGAATTTATCAGAAATATAGACCGAGAGGGCGTCACTGATATTTTGTAATAATTCCCGCTCCCGGTTATCAATCACAATTTCCTTTTTGGCCGCGATATGAATAATACCGATATTTTGGTTTCCATGGGTTATGGGCAAGGATACGGATTTATAGTGGCCCGGTTTATTTTTGTATTTACAATCACAGCGTTGGCTGTTTTTGATCGTGATCAGGTTTCCATTACTCAGCGCTTCACGAATACAGGTGGGGGCATACCCCTTGCCAACCACATCACACTGCCATTTCCGCTCAAAGAGATATCCGCCGGCCTGGGAATGTAGCTCAATAAGTTTGGTTTTGGGGTTCAGCACACCTATACCACATCCGGAATAGGATCTGGAATCCACCAGAATTTCACAACTTTTTTGCAACACGGGATCGATTTCTTTACCCATAACGATCAGATGCTGTATATCGGTAATGGCAAGTAAAATTTTATTTAGCCGGTCTGAATTGGCTTTTGCCCGCATTTCCGCTGAAATATCTTTTGCCCGGGCCAGTACCAGGGATTTCTTTTCGTCGAGCACTTTGGAATTCACATCAGCATGGACTTTTTTTCCTCTTTTATCAAAAAAAATGGTTTTAAAAGAGACAACATTGTGGCGACGCAGCCGCTTCATAACAGTTGGGTCCATCGCTTCTTCGGGAATAAAATCATGAATATTTTTATTGATCAGCTGTTCCCTGTAACCGCCGAGCATCCTGCAGAATTCATCATTTAATTCAATGATATTCCCCTGAAAATCATGGATCATGACAGCAAAACTGTCCAGCAGTAAATTGTATTCACCG
>CAZCHS010000142.1:0-6944 GCA_964498725.1 uncultured bacterium
AAAATCGTTAACGGTTCTCTTTGCGGTCTTGGAAAAACAGCGCCGAACCCGGTGCTCTCAACCCTGCGATTTTTCAAAAATGAATACCTGGAACATGTCAATGATAAACAATGCCGCGCCCTGGAATGTAATGCCCTGGTTAATGTGGAAATTGACAAAGAAACCTGTATTGAATGCGGCGCTTGCGTGAAAACCTGTCCGGTCGACGCCATTAATGATGAGTTTTTTGTCAGCAATGCGGTCTGTACCCGCTGCAACAGCTGTATTGAGATTTGTCCGGTCAATGCAATTGCCAGAACTTTGGGAGGCCAATCATGAGTAATCTGAAAATAATGATAGATAACCGGGAATATAGCGGTAATGAAGGTGATACCATCCTCGATGTTGCTAAAGCCAATAATATTTCCATTCCTACCTTATGTCATAATGAAAAGATCAGTCAAACCACATCCTGTTTTGTTTGTGTGGTGAAGGATAAAAAATCAGGTAAATTTCTGCCCTCCTGTTCCGCGCGAATTGCCGATGGCATGGAAATCGAATCGGAATCCAAGGCGGTTTTTGACATGCGTCAGTCGGCATTGAACCTGCTGCTGTCAGAACACTCCGGCGATTGCGAAGCCCCTTGTACCATAGCTTGTCCTGCACACGCCAAGGTGGAGGAATATGTACGCGCCGGGAAAAATGGCGAATTGACCAAAGCTTTGGAAATCATCAAAGAGCGGGTGCCATTACCTATGTCAATCGGCCGTGTTTGTCCCCGTTTCTGTGAGATCGACTGCCGCCGCAATGTTATTGATAAAGATGAACCGGTGGCGATCAATGAATTTAAACGGACAGCCGCAGATTATGAATTTGAAAATTACCTGGAAGAACTGCCGGAATTAAGTGATCACAAAGTCGCGATCGTTGGGTCGGGACCGGCCGGATATTCCGCCGCGTATTACCTGCGTCGCGAAGGCATCGCTTCCGACATTTACGAGCGCCTGGATAAACCGGGGGGGATGTTGCGTTACGGCATTCCTGAATACCGACTGCCCAAAGCCATTGTGGACAAGGAATTTGCTCACCTGGAAAAAATGGGCGGCATCCAATTATTTTACAATCAGAAGTTGGGCGAAAATCTACACCTTGAGCAGTTGAAAAAGGATTACGACGCGGTAATACTGGCGATTGGTTCCTGGAAACCGGGCCCTATGTACGCTGAAGGCGAAGAACTGGCTTACGGTGGTATCAAATGGCTGGAAGAGATTGCAAAAAATGACTGGTCCGGTGAAAATCCCGGCAAAACCATTGTTGTGGGTGGTGGTAATACGGCTATGGATTGTGTGCGCACTTCCATTCGCTTAGGCAGTGACGAGGTTTATTGCTATTACCGCAGAACAGAAAAAGAGATGCCGGCAGAGCAGATCGAGATCGATGAAGCCCGTGAAGAAGGGGTGCAGTTTAAATTTCTTTCACAGCCGGTCAAAGTAGAAAAAGCCGGCGACCGGTTCAAAGTCACTTTTCGTGAAATGGAATTGGGCGAACCCGATGCCTCAGGCCGAAGACGGCCCGTTCCCATTGAAGGCTCTGACTACACTGTGGAAGCCGATACTGTGATCGCAGCCATCGGTCAGAAAACCATTGCTCCGGAAGGCGCCATTACCAATAAATGGAAAGATATTGAAGTGAAATCCAGCAACGGCCAGATGGCGGAAAATGTCTTTGCGGCCGGTGATTGTGTCACCGGGCCGGCCACCGTAGTGGAAGCGGTTGCAGCCGGACGCATCTGTGCCCTGGGCGCCAAGGCTTACCTGACAGGAAAAGAGTACAAAGAGCCTTACACAATCAATGTGACCCGCGGCCACTGGCAATCCCTGCAAAAGGATGACCTGGTTTATCTGAAAGAAATGACCGAGCGCAAACGGGAAAAATTGGAATATATCTCCCTGGAAGACCGAAAAACCACTTTTAAAGAGCAAAATATATCCTTCACAAAAGAGCAATTGGTATTGGAAGGTGAGCGCTGCCTTGAATGTTCCTGTACCGATCGCGATGATTGCGCACTGAAAGAACATTCCGAGACTTACATGGCTGCCCCCGATGCAATTAAAGGTATTAAAGAAAGCTATAATGTGGACATCCGTCATCCCGAAATTGTCCTGGACAAAAACAAATGTATCAAGTGCGGAACCTGTGTCAAAATCTGTAAAGAAGTGGTCAATGAATCCCTACTGGGCTTTGGCAACCGTGGCTTTACAACCAACATCACAACCGCTTTTGGAGAAGCGCTACCAACGACCTGTGGTGACTGTGGTGAATGTATTGAGTCTTGTCCTACCGGCGCGCTGGGTTGGCGAATCAAAAAATAATCATTCTTTAGGGGGGAGTATTTTACAGATGCTTTGCCCTTTATTACATCGCAAAATCCTGTAATTCCTTTATTCCTGTCGAAAAAAGGGGTTGCAGACTCTTGTTTAATTGTTACTCCGCCTTCCAAAGCAATCCTGCTGTGAGTTTGGTTATTTAGCAAAAATTTGTAAATTATGGAGAATGAATTTTTAATTATATGCTAAAATAAAATTCATAAATACTGTTAATTTTTTTGCTGATAATTTTAATTAATTAACATGAAAATTTATGTCAATAAAACAATAATCTGTTTCAAGAACTTTTTATATAAACCAAAAGGAAAAATACTATGGAAATTTATAACGATAGACAAAAAAAATTAGCGCAAAACATCGATCCTGAGGTGATAAAGAAAAACTGGCAGGATTGGAAATGGCAGATGAAACATCTGATCAAAGACATTGATACCTTTCAAAAAGTAATCGGTATTGATTTTTCCAAACAGGAGAGAAAGGAATTAAAAGAGACACTTAATAAGTTTCCCCTCTCGGTTCCGCCCTATTATGCCTCACTGATCAAGAAGGATAATTATAAAACAGATCCGATTTTTATGCAATGTTTTCCATCTCCGCATGAACTGGATATTGCGGAACATGATATGTCTGATCCGCTGGCAGAAGACAAGGACAGTCCGGCGCCGGGCATTACTCATCGCTATCCGGACAGAGTGTTGTTCACGATCAGTAATGTTTGCGCTATGTATTGTCGTCATTGTACCCGCAAGCGTAAAGTGGGTGATGTGGATTTTATTCCCAACAAAGGCATGATCAAAGCCGGTGTCAATTACATCCGTAAAAATCCGAATATCAGGGATGTCCTGCTCAGTGGTGGCGATCCTCTGATGCTGTCCAATGATTATCTGGATTGGATTTTAACGGAAATCAGTTCAATTCCCCATGTGGAAATGATTCGGATCGGTTCCCGAATCCCGGTGGTTTTGCCCTATCGTGTAACCCCGGAATTGGTTAAGGTGATTAAAAAACATCATCCTGTATGGCTGAACACACAATTTAATCATCCGTCGGAAATTACCGCATCTTCCAGAGAGGCTTTACGCATGTTGGCGGATGCCGGCATACCGCTGGGAAATCAATCGGTGCTTTTAGCCGGGGTCAATGATTGTCCCCGAATCATGAAAAGCCTGGTTCATAAACTGGTTCAAAATCGCGTCCGGCCTTATTATCTCTATCAATGTGATTTGGCGGAAGGATTGAATCATTTCCGGACCCCGGTCGGTAAAGGAATTGAAATTATTGAAAATCTTATTGGTCACACCAGTGGTCTGGCAGTGCCGACCTATGTGATCGATGCTCCCGGAGGTGGCGGAAAAATTCCGGTAATGCCCAATTATCTGATTTCCTGGTCCACCAATAAAGTGATCCTGCGAAATTATGAAGGTGTGATCACGACCTATAAAGAACCGGATTCCTATGAGCCGGTCTTTTGTGACAGAAATTGTGATAAGTGTACGTTGCATTTTGACTTTGAAGATTCCTATGAACATAATGCCATTGGTATTTCGGAATTATTGATGGACAGTGAAGAAAAAATATCATTGATACCGCAATCCAATGAACGGTATAATCGCAGAAAAGGAGAAACGCAGGAAGAAGAGTAATAATCATAAAGGAAATCTATGCATATTATTGATTATTTTATTTTTATCGTCTATTTCATTGCCGTATTAATTGTTGGCCTTTATTTTTATTTCAAAAACAAGGACCGGGAAGATTACTATGTTGGCGGGCGAAAAATGTCTCCTTCCCATATTGGAATGTCCATCGTTGCAACTGATGTTGGCGGCGGTTTTTCCATTGGTCTTGGCGGACTGGGCTACCTGATGGGAATCTCCGGTAGTTGGCTTCTGTTTACCGGACTGATAGGGGCCTGGCTGGCAGCAGTCCTAACGGTACCGAAAGTAAAAAAAATCGATAAACAATTGAGTATGCTGACTTACCCTGATTTTTTAAGAAATACCTTTGGTGATAATGTCGCTCTGATAGCGGCTTTAATATCAGGTATCGGTTATCTGGGATTTACCGGTGGTCAGATTCTGGCCGGAGCAAAACTGGCGTCCGGCTCTGTTTTTTCCAATATTACTTTTATGGATCCGCTAAGTTTTTCCTTATATATCATGGCGTCAATTGTGCTGGCTTACACAGCTTTGGGAGGCTTAAAAGCTGTTATCTATACTGATACCATTCAGTGGATTGTTTTGCTCGCCGGACTGGCTTTGTTCGGTGTGCCTTTTGCGCTGATAAAAGTGGGGGGGATCAGTGCGCTCAGGGCCAGCCTGCCGGCAGAATTTTTTTCTCTGACTAATATCACCGCCAGGCAGTTCATTAACTGGTTTTTCACGATTGTGCCCATCTGGTTTATTGCCATGACCCTTTATCAGCGGATCTATGCCTGTAAGGATGAAAAGGACGCCAAAAAAGCCTTTTTCATTGCCGGTATTCTGGAATATCCGATTATGGCCTTTCTGGGAGTCATGCTGGGAATGATCTCCCGGGTCTTTTTTCCGGGTGTTGAAGCGGAAATGGGATTGCCGATGTTGCTGCGGAATGTTTTACCGATCGGTGTGACCGGTATTATTATTTCAGCCTATTTCTCGGCAATTATGTCCACAGCCGACAGTTGCCTGATCGCCAGTTCAGGAAATTTTGTCAATGACATCATTGAGCGATATTTTATAAGAGAGGCCTCAGATAAAAAGATCATGCGTGTTTCACAAATCGTCACACTGTTAATCGGTGTGATCACCATGATCATTGCCAGCAAGTTCAAAACTGTACTGGAGATTATTTTACATGCCTATTCTTTCATGGTTGCCGGCTTGCTGGTGCCGACACTTTTCGCTTATTTTTCAAAAAGCCGGGATGGACTGGCAGCGGCGGCAAGTATGTTAAGCGGTGGCACTATCACTCTCATTTTAATATTTTCCAGATTTACTATTATTGAAGGAGTGGATGCTTCTATTTTTGGTATTGCAACTTCTTTGACAGTCTATGTCCTGGTTGCCTTTGTGAACAAAATCAGAGGAAAAAATTATGGATAAAATCGAGAAAATAAATAAATCAACCATACAGCATGGAAAAGATAGTGACCGGATATATTTAATGAAATTGGATCCTGAGGATTATAGCACCATTGCAAACAAACTGGATCAAATTGCCGCCTCGCATAGATACTCCAAAATATTTATCAAAATTCCTGATCCGGCCAGGGAATTTTTTGATAAAGAAAAGTATATTGTCGAAGCCGAGGTACCCTTTTTCTATAATGGCAAAGAAAAGGGACTTTTTATGGCTAAATATCTGAACCCTTCCCGTTTGAAACTCGATGAAGATATCAGGGAACAAATCATAAAAAATATCCGGATCGCGAAAACTCAGCAAGTTATCCCTTTTATTGAAAAACCGGAAGGTTTTGATTTTCGGCTGCTGACAAAGGAGGATGCTGTTATTCTGGCTAAACTATATAAAGATGTCTTTCAGTCTTATCCCTTTCCTATACAAACCCCTGACTACATCATCAAAACCATGGATGATAATATTGTCTATTTTGGGGCCTTTAAGGATGGTAAACTGGTGGCTGCAGCCAGCTCCGAGATGTATGTGGATTATGAAAATGTGGAAATGACTGATTTTGCCACTTTACCTAAGTTCCGGGGGAATAAACTGGCACTCTATTTACTTAGTATGATGGAGCCGGAAATGAAAAAACGGGGTATGAAAACCTTGTATACAATTGCCCGGTCGTATTCTGCCGGTATGAATATTACCTTTGCCAGAAATGGCTATAAATTTGCCGGTACCCTGATCAATAATACAAATATTGCCGGTGCGATTGAAAGTATGAATGTTTGGTATAAATAGAGTTTAATCAAATAAACTTCCCTTGACTTTATTGATGATCTCCAAAATTTCTTGTCTTGAAAAGGGTTTTTCCATAATATAATTTGCACCGAGCGACTGGGCCAGTTTCAGATAACTGCCGGCATCGATTTTTCCGCCACCGGAAATTGCAATAATTTTTTTGAGGGGATATTTTTTACGAATTTCCCTGATCGTCTCAATCCCTTCTTTCTCAGGCATAATAATATCGGTAATGACAAGATTAATATCCGGTTCTTTCTGTATTAATTTAAGCCCTTCCACACCATCAAAGGAAGTGTAAACCTCATGCCCTTCATCTTTCAGAATGGTAGTTATCATTTTATTGACACTGACATCGTCTTCGATTAATAAAATTTTCATACGCTCAATACTCCTGCAATAAGTTTTTTAAATTAAATCCAACGTCCAAACTAAAAATACAAGTTTCATACCAATAAAAACAGCAATTAATATTTTCTAATCATAAGCTGTTGATTTTAGTAAAAAATAATTGATTTTATCAGGTAATAATGCAGGAGTTTTGTTTGATTAGAGATATTTATCCATTATGATCTGGAAAAAATTTCCAACTGAATTTTAAAATATGATTCAGAATGAAATAACTACTCAGGTACTTTCTTACTGTAAAGGATAATTCCTATTATCCGGTTTTTA
>CAZCHS010000143.1:0-6807 GCA_964498725.1 uncultured bacterium
TGGATTTTCCATATATTTTGGACCAGCATAATTTTGATACCAGGAAACATGATTTCGTCTTTGTCCGTGATCTGTTCATCAGCAATCAAAAGGGGGAGATGGTGATTTCCTGCTTTCGCGAACGGGAGCGGCAAATGGAAGCCGACATCATGCAGGTGATTCTAAATGCCCGCGGATACAAAACCCATCGCCTGTCCAATGCCTGTGATGCTTATGCGGAAGGCGGCGAGTTTTACTATTGCAAAAGCGAAAATATTCTCTTTGCCGGTGAATGCCGCAACAATCGCAAAGGCAGTGAGCAGACGGCCGGATTATTAAATGTTGATCAACTGATCATTCTAAAATCTGATGCTTTTCATCTGGATACCATATTTACGCCGGTTTTTGATAAGCAAAATCATTTGGCCGCTATGATCGGCTGCACTGAATTGATGACAGCGGATTCCCGAAATGAACTTCGCTTATTCGGCAAGAAAAATGATATTCCATTAATTGAGGTGACGCCGGATGATGCCATCGGCACACAAGATGAACTGGGTGATTTTTCGGTTAATTGCCTGCCCTTGCCCGGCTATCTGGTTGGGCCTTCAAGATTCCGCGAGAAAAAGGTTGAGCAGCTGTTGCAGTCACTGGGTATCCTGCATATAACTGTTCCACTGACGCAATATCGTCTCAGCGGCGGTGCTGTTCATTGTGCCACGAATGAATTGTGATCAGTTACGCGTGTTAATGGTTTTTAAATAAGTGGCATGGGCTTTTATTGAATTCGAACCGAGAGCCGTACCAAAGATATTACTCAGTTTTTCCGGCAACAGATATTGATTTTTCCGGCTGATGTCCAGAATTTTCTGCAGGATCGCTTCGGCCTTGTCATTTTCATTCATTTTGTAATAACACTCGGCATACCGCAGATTGTGGTAGGTGGATATTTCCCTGTTTAAATAATCATACTCATAGGTTGTGAAGACCAGCGGTGAATCATTTTTTTTAAGCTCGTGACGCATGGTTTTTAATACGGCATTGCTGATCTCATCCTGGGAGGTAAAAATATAATTGACCAGAGATGTTATGCTGGCGTCAATGTAGGTGTCCCTGGTCCGTCCTTCCAGGGCCGCCCGCACAATGGAATTATCTTTATCAAAGAGTTTATTTTGAATATTGATGCGGATTTTATTCGCGTAGAACTCAAATTCCTTGGCAGCGGTTTCCTGGCCTAAAAATCTGGCCATCCAGGCCGCATCCACCAATCCTTTGTAAACCATTGCCGAGGTAGCTGTAAAATGTTTTCCGGGAAGGGGGTATTCCTTGATTCCGGAATCTTCACGGACCAAACCGGTTTCGTCAATCAGATTTATCAAAACCAGTGCTATTTCGCGATAGACCTTTTCCCAGTAGTATTCCAGGAAGCGATGGTCTTCGGTATTTTCCAGATAGTGGCGAATATTGGCGAGGATCAGGCCAAATCCGGCCATGGAAATAATTGGATGTTCATGATTGATGGGCTTTTCCACACTGTTCGCATAGTAATTATGGGTTGATAATGCGTAATGATTGAACAGGCCGAGATTATTTCCGAAGAGTGTCAGGTTTCGATGCTTGCCACATTTTCCGCGCATTAAAAATTGCAAACAATTCAAGGCCTCCTGATTGTGGCCGCTATGCAATAATCCCTCGATGATTATCGCCTGATCCAGTAAGTTCGTGCGATTATTACCGGGCGGCAGGGAAGAGACAATCTGGCCTTTCGCCGGAAATTCTTCGCGGCTTTGGGCCATTTTTATCATTACCAGAGAATGCAGATAAAGCTTCATTTTTTCGCGGGAGATGTCATTGGGTAGTTCTGTTTCTGACTGCCAGTTCCGCCACCACTTCAGTTCTCTTTGTAAAATACTGAAGTTACTGTTCAGGTTTTTGTATTTCGTGCTGGAAAAATTGCTGCCGGGTTCTTTGTAATGGACAATCGCTCGCAGCCATTTCTGTTGGGCATTGGTGAACGCGTCTTTGTGAACGATCGTATTATTGGAGGGATTGACAGCTGTAAAATCCAGTGAGTAATTGTTAAGATTCTGGCCTTCCAGCAGGAGGTAAAAAACCCAGACCGGATGGGATTCGGTAAAAGGTGAAAATCCAAAAATTGAAATATTCAAATCCGGGGTTTCCCCTTCCATGTGAATGATGCCGGTGCCGGGAACATAGCCGGTATTTTTCAAAAGGGTTTTTGTATTCATGATAATTCCATCACGGTATACCTCTGGAATCAGTTTATCAAGCACAATAGGGGTTTGGCTGAACTCATTATATTCAGCATAGATATGAGGATAAAAGTGCGTAAAACCTTTGATAGCCGGGTTATAGGAAGCGGCCGCGATACCATTGGAAAAAGGAATTAGGGGATGTGCTGTGACACTATCAGGGTTTTGTGAGATTTGTTTGAGTTCTTTACTACTATATATATAGGGAACATCTAAAAAAAGGCCGCCGGAATGATCAGGTGAATAGAGAGTGATCTTAACCTGGTTCTGTCCTTTTAGCAGAGAGTTTGGAATAAAATATATCCGTTCCTCATCAAAAGAAGAAAAATAATGTGGTGGAAAAATTCCGGTTTCACCAATGATTTTTCCATTTAAGAGTGTTTTGTCGGCACCGCCCATCGCTTTGATGACGAGGAACAGGGAATCATTTTTTGAGTAATTCAAATCCGATAATTCAAAGTTAAACAGATAATTGGCATATTTTTTCCGGGTCGGGGTTTGATAATCGGTTAAGAATCCCGGCACGGTGATATTGGGAGTTCGATGGGCTGACATTGTTGCATAATCAACGGAATCAGTATAAAAGAGATAACTATCCCCAGGAAATCGAAATTCGGCTTTCACTTCCAAAACAATCAGTAAGAGAAGGAGGCAATTTAGTTTTAATATATTGTTCAGCAATTTCATTTCTAATGGGCTGGTAATTGATTATTGATACAGATGTAAATTATTGAGTATTTCGTGATTATGTACTACAGCTGTTCCCACTTTTCCGACGACAATTCCCGAGGCAATATTAGCCAGAGTGGCGGCCATTATCCAATTCTGTGAAACCAGCAGGCCGGCGGTAAAAGCTGCAATAAATGTATCACCCGCGCCACTGACATCGAAGACATCCCGGGCAACCGTGGGCAGCAATTTGCTTTGGTGATTATTATCCAGTACAAAAACGCCGTTTTCCCCCAGTGTTACAATTAATCCATTGAGATTAAGCTGGGTTGCCAGTTTTATTGCTGCGGTTTTGATAGCATCGATCTTTAGATCCGGCCGGTTGATAGCTGTTTTGAATTCATTCCAGTTGGGTTTGATGGCACTGGCATAGGCATAGCGGGAATAGTCATGGCCTTTAGGATCGACGATAACCGGAATATCCGAAAAATTGTGAATGATTTTTTGAATGAATTCCGCTGACAGCAGCCCTTTATTATAGTCTGACAGTATAATGCCGTCGTATTTATCTTTATTGGCAAGCATTTTATTCAATAAGTTGTCCTGAAGTTCCGGCAGGTGGGGTTTAATTTCTTCTTCATCAATACGAACAACCTGCTGATGCTGTGCAATTATTCGTGTTTTAACGGTGGTCTGCCGGGTTTCATCAAAAATAAAAATTTGTTCAATATTGTTTGTTGCCAATTGGTCAGCGAGTTCTTGCCCGCTATCATCATTGCCACAGATTCCACCCAGTGTAACATTACAATGTAAAGATGCCAGGTTCGTAGCGACATTTCCGGCGCCGCCGATGCGGGCCTCCTTTTTACGGACATGAATAACAGGTACCGGCGCTTCCGGGGATATTCTGTCCACCGAGCCGGTAATATATTTATCCAGCATCAAATCACCGATCACAAGAATCTTCAATTGGCTGAAATTATTGAGTAAATCACGGAACTGTTGTTTTGTATAAGTCATAATTTAGTTACCGGTAATAGTTTCCGTACCACTCCACAAACTTTTTGATACCTTCTTCAATATTGGTTGTCGGCATATAACCCAGTTTTTTTGTTGAATGGGAAATATCGGCGTAAGTTTCAGGAACATCACCGGGCTGAATTGGCATCAGGTTGATTTTGGCCTTTTTACCAAGATATTTTTCGATCAACCCGATAAATTCCATCAGGTTTTCACTTTTATGATTGCCCAGATTAAAAACTTCATAATCATAGGGCTTGTCCAGGCTGGATATTAAACCGGCGCAGATATCATCAACATAGGTAAAGTCGCGTTTCATTTTTCCGTAATTGTAAACATCGATAGTTTCTCCGGCCAGAATTTTTTTGGTAAAAATGAAAAGTGCCATATCAGGCCGTCCATAAGGGCCGTAAACAGTAAAAAAGCGAAATCCGCTGCATGGCAAGCCAAAAAGATGAGAATAGGTGTGAGCGATCAGTTCATTGGCTTTCTTTGTGGCGGCGTATAGGGAAATGGGATGATCAACATTATCACTGGTTGAAAAGGGCAGTTTTTTGTTATTGCCGTAGACACTGGAACTGGAGGCATAAAGAAAGTTCTCTACATTATTATTTTTAGCGACTTCTATTATATTTAAGAAACCCTCAAGATTTGATTTTTGGTAAGCAAAGGGATTGGTCAGGGAATAGCGCACTCCGGCCTGGGCGGCCAGATTAACAACCCTGCGTATATCATGGGTTTTGAATATTGTTTTCAAAGAATTCAAATCACACAAATCCTTTTTATAAAAGGTGAAGTTTTCGAAATCCCGAAGTATTTTGAGCCGGTCTTCTTTCAATTGCACAGAATAATAATCATTGACATTATCCAGTCCGATGACCTCCTGATGGTTTGCCAGTAGTTTTTTTGATAAATGAAATCCAATAAAGCCGGCCGCACCGGTGATGAGAATTGCCATAAAATCTCCATATTAAATCTTTTTTTTTGAGAATCTGTAAAGTTTAAACCTAATGGAATGTAAAAACAAATAAAAATTCCATAAAATCAATAGATTATAATTATATGTTAAAACAATTGTTTGACTTATATTGTGCGGGATTAAAAGAAAAAAAAATAATTTTTTGTTGACTGATTTTAAAAAAATCATTAAGATTACGCGCTTTCAAAAAGATAGAAAAAGTATTGCCACCTTAGCTCAGCTGGTAGAGCAACTGATTTGTAATCAGTAGGTCGCGGGTTCGAATCTTGCAGGTGGCTCGGATAATTGAAATAGCGAAAAGACATGTACCAATACCAATATTGGAAGTGGTGATTGGGAGAAGAATTTTTCAATAAGTGTCAACTCAATGGGTCGGTGGCCGAGTGGTTAAAGGCAGCAGACTGTAAATCTGCCGGCAATTGTCTACGGTGGTTCAAATCCATCCCGGCCCACATTTTTTCAAGCGAGTGTAGCTTAGTGGTAAAGCCTCGGCCTTCCAAGCCGATGACGAGAGTTCGATCCTCTTCACTCGCTCATTTCACATCAAAAATATTGTCTTATTGGTTCTGCCCACGTAGCTCAGGGGTAGAGCGCATCCTTGGTAAGGATGAGGTCACCAGTTCAATCCTGGTCGTGGGCTCATGTTATTTATAGCAAATATCTTATAACGATATAATTAACTAAGGAGTTTCTAAGATGGCTAAAGAAACATTTCAAAGAACAAAGCCGCACGTAAACGTAGGAACAATCGGACACGTTGATCATGGTAAAACCACCTTGACAGCGGCAATGACATTGATATTGAATAGCGATGGTTTAGCAGAAGCGCGTAGTTTTGACAGTATTGATAACGCGCCTGAAGAAAGAGAACGTGGCATTACAATTAATACCGCTCACGTGGAATATGAATCAGTCAACCGTCACTACGCTCACGTAGATTGCCCGGGACACGCTGATTATATTAAAAATATGATTACCGGCGCCGCCCAGATGGACGGAGCAATCCTGGTAGTATCTGCTTTTGACGGCCCAATGCCCCAGACACGGGAACACATCCTGCTGGCCCGCCAGGTAAATGTACCTGCGATCGTCGTATTCATGAACAAAACTGATATGGTAGACGATGAAGAACTGCTGGAACTGGTGGAAATGGAAATCAGGGAATTGCTTGACAAATATGAATTTCCGGGCGATGATGTACCGGTAATCCAGGGAAGTGCTCTGGAAGCGTTGAATAATCCTGATGACGCCGACAAAATCAAACCGGTCAAAGACCTGGTAGACGCCCTTGATAATTATATTCCGGAACCGGAAAGAGAAACAGATAAACCTTTTCTGATGCCGGTAGAAGATGTTTTCTCTATTACAGGACGTGGTACAGTAGGAACCGGTAAAATTGACCGTGGCATTATCAAAGTTGGTGATGAAGCGGAAATTATCGGACTTGGCGCACATGAAAAAACAGTAATTACCGGAGTTGAAATGTTCCGTAAACTGTTGGATCAGGGACAAGCCGGCGACAATGTTGGTTTGCTTTTGAGAGGTGTTGATAAAGAATTTTTACAGCGCGGAATGGTAATCGCCAAACCGGGAAGTATCACCCCTCATACCAAGTTCAAAGGTGAAGTATACGTATTGAAAAAAGACGAAGGTGGTAGACATACACCATTCTTCAAAGGTTACAGACCTCAGTTTTATTTCAGAACAACTGACGTAACCGGATCAGTCACTCTTCCTGAAGGCGTTGAAATGGTAATGCCTGGTGATAATATCACAATGGATGTTGAACTGATCAGCGAAATCGCCATGGAAGAAGGATTGAGATTTGCGATTCGTGAAGGTGGCAGAACAGTTGGTGCTGGTGTTGTAACTGAAATCGTTGAGTAA
>CAZCHS010000144.1:0-3956 GCA_964498725.1 uncultured bacterium
AATGATGATATTTCCGCCAAATGGACTACTGGTTTTGTGTATAAATGGAATGGCAGTGAGTGGAATAGCAGTGATATAACCGGTTTTGACATTAATTACGGCGCCATGACTATTATAGGTGATGGAAATGATTCCTTAATGACAGAAGTCGGCGTGGCCAGAAACCCGGTGGCGCTTGGCGATGATCTCAGTGCAATGCGTGTGAAAGTATTTCTGGCGGAAACCGCTTCCGACGGCGATGTTCTGAAATCCTTTCCCAATAACAATGAAACCGGCAATGGCGTCAGCTTTTCCAGTTATTATGAATTTGATGACCTTGGCAATGATATTTTGCCGGCTATGACTGTGGAAGAAGTGGGAACCTCAACAGCCATTGCGCCAAAGAAGGGATCGGTCATTGAAGATTATGAACTGAAACAGAATTTCCCCAATCCCTTTAATCCGACCACCCAAATTGAATATCGTCTGGCCGCCGATGCCAATGTGAAAATTGAGGTCTTTGATATCCTCGGGAATAAAAGAGAAACATTGGTCAATCAAAATCGCAAGGCAGGAATTTATTCCGTAGAATTTAATGGCGAAAACTTTGCCAGTGGTATATATTTTTACAATCTTAAGATAAATGACAATGTTATTAAAATTAACAAAATGATGCTGATTAAATAGCAGGAGTTGAAAATGAAAAAAGTGATATCTTTAATATTAATGTGTCTGATCCTAATGTCAGGATTATCCGCCTATGATTTGAATTGGGCCAATTATGACTTTATTGATCCGGCCAATGATGTTACCCGCGGCCTGGCTTATAGTTACCAGACTGACCATATTTATATTGCCACCCGCATGAATGATGAAGACCGTGTGGTGATCCTTGATCCTGATGAAGGGATAATGCTGGGAATGCTGGATACCACGGATACCGGCTTTCAGGGCGGCACTTATCATTTGAACCAGGTGGCGGTGGCTGATGATGGTGTAATTTATGTCTGCAATCTTAGTGTTCCCAATGTAAACGAAGATGATAATTTTAAAATTTACCGCTATACCAGCGAAGACGCGGAACCGGAACTGATTTTCGAAGACCACATGAGCGGACTGCGCTATGGTGATTCGTTTGCGGCAGTGGGAGAAGGTGACAATACTTATCTCTATTCCAGTGGCTATCAGAATGACCAACTGGCAGTTTTTAAAGTGACAAGCCGAATGACAACCGTTGACCGATATATCCAACTACCATCCATAAATTCCGCGCGCCAGGGACTTTCCCCGGTAGCGCCCAATGGAAATATCTGGATCAATGGCGCCGGTGATTCCACACCTCCCGGACGATTGATCGGGCCTTACGGCAGCATAATTGCCGAAGTACCCGATTCCATTATCAGTGCCGGCGGTACCAGCGAAATATTACATTGGTCAGTGGGCGATATGAAACTAATCACCTGCACAAATACTTTTCTATCCAATACATTGAAATCAGCTGTTTATTATGAAGATGAACTGGGAACCGTAACTTTTGGGTATATGGGCTGGAACAGTGATTCCCTGATGCTGGCTTATGAAGGCAATACTTTAAACAATAATTTAAACGGCAGTTGCGCCCTGGCTTATGATTCCACCCGGCACGCCATGTATACATTGATGGGCGTGAATAGTATCGCTTCTGTCGATATGAATGGCTTGTTGCAGGTGGCTACACCGCGTGATACCGGCTATTTTTCCATACAGATCGACGGTAAAAAGAATGAATATACCCATTATGATTATATGGGGGAAGATGGTGACAGTGACCTCTATCTGACATGGTCAGAAGATATGGTCTATGCCGGCATCACCGGCAACACACTTTACGCCCCTTACCAGGAAAGAGGACTTTTTCTTGCTTTTGATACAGACCCTGATGGAACAGAAGGCTCCAATACAATGCCGGTGAATGCCGCATCTATCGCTGAGTTACCCTTCAATGCTGATGTGGTGGTGCAGTTTGATTCCGATGATTTTGCTGATCTTGTGAATGATGATATTTCCGCCAAATGGACAACCGGTTTTGTTTATAAATGGAATGGCAGTTCCTGGAGCAGCAGTGAGATTACAGGATTTGATATTAATTACGGTGCCATGACCATTATTGGTGATGGCAATGACTCGCTTATCACTGAAGTTGGCGTAGCGCGTAATCCGGTTGCTCTCGGCAGTGACATGGAAAAAATGAATGTCAAAATCTTTGTTGCAGAGATGGCTTCCGATGGTGATGTACTGAAAGCATTTCCTAATAACAATGAAACCGGTAATGGTGTCAGTTTCACCAGCTACTATGCCTTTGACAATGCCGGCGATGATGTACTGCCGGCTATGGCTGTGACAAAAGTCGGTGCCGGAACAGCAATTGATTCCAACAATGACTTAGTGGTTAACCAGTTTGAACTGAAACAGAATTATCCCAATCCTTTTAATCCGACCACAGTGATTGAATTTAAAACACCTGAAAAAGGGGATGTGGTGCTGTCGGTTTATAATCTCAATGGCCAGTTGATTGAAAAACAGAGTTATAATAATTTCAATGCCGGCTACCATCAGTACCAGTTCAATGGCGCTGATCTGTCCAGCGGGGTCTATTTTTACAAAATCGATTTTAATGGCGAGACTGTGGGCATGAAGAAAATGGCTTTGATTAAATAATACTAACCTCCGAGGTTTCCCAAAACCTGGGAGGTTTTTACATATTTGAAAATTTAAACCTCCCAGGTCTTCCAGACCCCGGAGGTTATGCGATAAACCGAGGAATGAATGAAACAGCGTGTAATCCTATTTTTTTTGTTACTATTTTTAATTGCAGCCAATTTGAATGCGGCAGAAAAAGAACTCCGTGGCACCTGGGTGGCCTGGGCCGGTACGGATGTGCCGACAACTGATGAAATCGCAGCGACGATGGAAGCATTAGCAGACGCGAATTTTAATATCGTTTATGTGGATGTCTGGCGCTATGGCTATCCCTACTTTCGCAGCGAAGTATTCAAAAAATTAACCCGGCTTGAGACCGATCCCGGTGTGGAAAATTTTCAGCAGCCGGAGCGGGATGTCCTGGCGGAAATGATCGTGGAAGCCCACCGGGTTGGCCTGGAAGTGGAAGCCTGGTTTGAATCGGGATTTAATGGCGCTTTGAATGAAAACAGCCCGCTTTACGGCAGGAAGCCGGAATGGTTTGCCAGGCGGAAAGACGGCTCACTGGCGCAGTATGGTCAGGCCGGATTGTCCCTGATCCAGACACTTCCGGAAGTTCAGCAGTTTCTGATCGATTTTTGCCAGGAAGCCATTATGCGCTACGATATCGACGGTGTGGATATGGACCGGATACGCTATCCGGAACTGGATTGCGGGTATGATGATTACACGGTTTCACTCTATAAATCAGAGCATGATGGCGCGGCACCACCGGATAATGTTGCTGATGCAGACTGGATTCAATGGCGGGCGGATAAACTGACGGAATTTATGGGGCGAATGTATGATTCCCTGAAAACGGTCAATCCCGACATCAATATTACCAATGCGCCCTTACCCTGGGGACCGGAGCAGTTCTGCCAGGATTGGGCGCCATGGATCAATAATGGCTATTTGGATGTTGTGATTCCGCAAATGTATTACACCACAAATTCTTCTTTTATCTGGCGGCTGAACCGCGAACTGGGTTTTGTAGATAATGATAAACTGGTTTATCCCGGCATTTCCACCACCGCAAATGGCAATTATACAGCGCCCGATCAACTGATAAAGCAGATTCAAACCTGCCGGGAGCATGGATTGGTAGGCCATGTGATCTGGTACCATAATAATCTTATTAACCATTCTAATAATTATCTGCCGTATTTAGTGGACAGTGTTTACCAGGAGCCGGCGGAAATTCCCTACCGGTCTGAAGAATGGGCAAGAGAGGTGATCATTGTCGATGAGCAGTCGGA
>CAZCHS010000144.1:4056-6713 GCA_964498725.1 uncultured bacterium
AATGCTTCCACAACCATCCAATTCGAAATCAACCGACCGGCACATTATGAACTGACCATATATGATCTGCAGGGACGAGCTATTGCCGAGTTAGCGAATGGATTCTATGAGCGGGGAAATTATAGCCTGAAACTGGATTCGGAAACCTTGTCCAGCGGCGTTTATTTTTATGCGCTCAAATCGAAAAATAATGTTTTGATTCGAAAGATGACATTGCTAAAATAGGACATGAGTAGCATGATCAATAAAAACTTCAGAATTGCCAAAGAACTGAACGAAGTCAAAATCCTCAATATACTTCGCAAAGAAGGCCCGGTTTCCCGGTCGGAATTAGCCCAACGCACCAATATCACTAAAGTTACTATCGCGGAAATTTTGAAACGTCTGGGCAATGAAGGATTTATTGAAGAAGCCGGCAAAGGCGAATCCACCAAAAAAGGTGGCAAAAAGCCGAAACTGGTGAAACTCAATCCCGATAAAGGGTATGTGGTAGGTGTGGAATACAAGCGAACCAAAGCCCGTATCGCCATTGCCAATATAGAATCGGAAATTGTGACATGCGAGGAAATCTCCTATGAGTTAGGAACCAGTCTTAAAAAGGTCATTCAGAAAACTTTTAAAATCATAGATCAATCCCTTCAAAAATTAAATATACCCGAAGAAAAACTGATCAGCGTGGCTGTAGGCGTGCCCGGGTTTATCGATTATGAAAATGGGGAATTGATCTACGCGGATACCATGAAAGGCTGGGAGCGTAAGCCCCTGGCGGAGACGATTTCCCGGCGCTATAAAGTACCGGTTATTTTGGAAAATGATGTCAACATGATCGCCATCGGAGAAGACCTGGTGGGGGCGGGCAAAGATGAATCGGATATTGTATCCATCTGGATTGGGGAAGGAATTGGCGCCGGCATTGTCATTGATAATCAACTGATTCGCGGCGCATCGGGAATTGCCGGCGAAATCGGTTACCTGGAGATCAATAATTCTCTGACCAATCATACCTATCTCAAACATCTCTATTCCAACCAGCGCTATATCGGTGATATTCTTTCCGAAGAACATCTTTTCAATGTGCTGAAAATCGCCCTGGAATTTCAGTCCCACAAACTGGAAAAGGAGATTGATAGCTATTCCCTGGAAGAACTGCTGAAACTGGGGGATGAAGGCAATGGTGTCATTCAGGAAATTCTCGATGAATACAGTTTTGTGCTGGCCAATGTTTGCACGGAACTGATCAAAACGATTAATACTAATCTTATTATACTTTCCGGCAGTATTATAGAAAACTCCCATTACCTCTATGTTAAAACCCAGCAGTTTGTAAAGAATAAAATGCGGGAGATTCCCTTTGATATCAGTTCCATTGTTATTGGTGAACTAAAAGGGGAGAAGGCCTGTACCATGGGTGCGATTTCTTTGGCTCTGCAGGTGATCTATAAACCTTATATTCTAAACCGGCAGATTGATCATATTCATATTAAAGAGTGATCTTTTTTTTTATTGCTTGTTATTCCGTTTCAGATATTTCAATAATCCCTGGTAAGTCATGCCCAGGTGTTGGGCTGCCTTGGTTTTATTGCCATCATATTTTGTCAGGGCTTTATCGATCAGCCAGGATTTAGCTTGTTCGATTTCTTCGAAGGTGCCGTTTTTGAAGTCGAATTTATTGCCGCAGATTTTTGTATCTAATTTTTTTTCCTCATTACTTTTTACAAGTTGATGAACTGATATCTTACCAGCAAATAATGCATAATTCTGTATAAAATTTTTAATTTGTCTGACATTGCCAGGCCATTCTAAAGATTTTAAATAATCCATCTCATCTTTAGATATTTTTTTTACATCAGTTTTATGCAATTTTTTAAAACTGTTTAAATAGTGATTTAAAAGAAGTGGGATGTCTTCCCGTCTTTCATATAAGGGGAGTAATTTAATATGCATCGGACATAGTCTGAAATAAAGGTCCTGACGCAATTTTTGTTCTTTTATAGCTTGTTCTATTTGACGATTCGTGGAGGCTAATATTTGTACATCAACTTTTTTCCAACTTGATTCAGCAATTTTTCGTATTTTCTGGGTTTCAATAACTCGTAATAGTTTGGCTTGCAAATGAATAGGAATTTCTGTTATTTCATCTAAAAACAGGATTCCATTATCCGCCAATTCAAAGAGTCCTGTTTTATTTTCTACAGCTCCGGTAAAGGCGCCCTCCCTGTAACCAAACAGTTCAGATTCAAATAAATTAGTAGAAAGTTCAGCACAATTCACCGAAACCATCTTATTATTTTTCCGGGGACTATTTTCGTGAATATATTTAGCGATTAATTCTTTGCCTGTTCCGGTGGGGCCGGATATTAAAGTGTTAATTTGAAATTTAGCCGATTTCTCAGCTTTGATTATATTCTGTTTTAATGAATCTGATGTACCAATAATATTTGTGATATTTGAAGAAAAATCCTTGTGAAGGTTCACTGGTAAGGTTTTAAATTTTATATTCTGATTTTCTATATCTTGTATTCTCAATAATTGTTTGATAGCGTGGATAATTTCAATATTTCTGTAAGGTTTATTGAGAAATCTGTCAGCGCCAATATTAACTAATTCTAAAATTGCCTCTTCGCTGGAATAACCGGTTATGGCAATATATTTTAAAT
>CAZCHS010000145.1:0-6672 GCA_964498725.1 uncultured bacterium
CGTTTCTATAATTTATTTAGGACAGATATGGAAATTAATATAAAAGAGCATATTTTATTCATTTTTTCATAAAACTTTTGACACTACCAGGTTATTTCTTCTACTTTTCTTCCAGATAATCTTTCAACCCTTTTTCGCGGCCAATATCAGTGGGATGATATAGTTTGGTACCGGCTATATTTTCCGGTAAATAATCCTGGGCCGTGAAATGTCCGGGAAAATCATGAGGATATTTATAGTTTTTTCCGTATCCTTCATCCTTCATCAGTTTAGTTGGAGCATTGCGCAGATGCAGGGGAACGTTAGGTGTACCTGTATTTTTGACCAATTCTTTCGCGTTTTGGTAGGCCATGTAAGCCGCATTACTTTTCGGAGAAGCGGCTAAATAGGTCGCAACCTGGGAGAGAATAATGCCGGCCTCAGGCATTCCGACTTTGTGCACTGCATCTATTCCGGCATTGGCCAGCATCAGGGCAGATGGATTGGCATTTCCCACATCTTCACTGGCCGCGATCACCATACGACGGGCAATGAACATCGGGTCTTCCCCGCCTTCCAGCATGACAGTCATCCAATAAACAGCAGCATCAGGGTCACTACCGCGAATAGACTTAATAAACGCCGAGATCACATCATAATGATAGTCTCCCTTTTTATCATAGAGCAGATTTTTTTTCTGAAGCGCTTCTTTAACATTATCCAGGCTGACCCGGATTTTGCTATTATCCCTTTTAGCAAGATCAACGGCTACTTCAATACCATTCAGTAATTTGCGGGCATCCCCCCCAACATTGTCAAGTAAAAACTCCTCGGCTTCCCGGTCTATTTGAATATCAAGGGTTTTGAGCAATTCATCGGTTTCCAGTGCGTGATAAAGAATCTTTTTCAGATTGGTTTTGTCCAGTTCCGATAGTTTGATAACCCGGCATCGTGACAATAGCGGTGAATTGACCTCAAAGGAGGGATTTTCCGTTGTTGCCCCCACAAATATGACCAATCCTTTTTCAACAGCATGCAGCAAGGCGTCCTGCTGGCCTTTATTAAAACGGTGAATTTCATCGATAAACAGAACGCTCTTTATGTTGCGCTGTTGGTTAAATTCTGCTTTTTTGAGCACCTCCCTGACATTTTTAACACCGGCTGAAACTGCATTTAGTTGGTAAAATTTGGCATCAATATAATTGGCGATCATTATTGCGAGAGTTGTTTTTCCGGAACCCGGCGGGCCCCAGAAAATCACGGAATACATTTTCTTCTGATGAAATAGGCGGTGTAAAAATTTCCCTTCACCGGTAAGGTCAGTATGGCCGACAAAGTCTTTCAGGGTTCGCGGACGCATCCGTTCTGCCAGTGGCTGTGATAAACTTGGTTCTTTTGCGGGTTGGTCAAAAAGGTCCATTATTTCTCCGGTTTCATGCTGGAAATTAATCCATTCCCGTTCGAAATGCAAATACGAATAATCTCTTTCAATTTTCCCCTTTATGACCTAAGTTTTTTTGTGAGTAATGAAAAATCCGTAATCTGAAAAAACAGGAGCGAAATAGCCATGAAATCAGCGATCCCTTTTTTAGAACTATTACAGAGTAGTATCACCCCAATTGCGCTCATATCCGGGGTTGGTCTTTTGCTCATTTCACTGACAAACCGGCTGGGGCGAACCATTGACGCCATTCGAAAAATATCTAAAGAAGTAGATCTACTCAAAGGTGCGGAAAAGCAAAAGAAAATCGCCCAGTTAAAAATAATTTTTCGTCGAAGCAAACTGCTGAGAAATGGTATATCCTTGATGGCTTTCAGTATTTTGAATTCCAGTCTGATTGTTTTTGTGATTCTGATCATGACATTGACCGGCTATGATCTGCATAATTTGGCAATCGTCCTCTTATTTCTTAGTATTTCCGGTATAATCGGCGCGGCATTTTTTCTGTTTTTTGATGTAATTTTGACATTGAATGCCGTAAAATATGAGATACAGGAGCAGATAAAATAGCTGCTTAACGCGCTTATTTCGAAATACAACAGGTGGGATATGATTTTATTATTTTTCGGCAATGAATATCGCGCGTTTCGGCGCCGGATAGCCCTCGATTGTTTTATTTGCATTCTCCGGGTCCAGGTAGTCTTCCAGTGATTCAAAAGTCATCCAGTCGGTCTTGCGCTGTTCCTGAATTGTCGTTTGGGTTGCATCCACTATTCTGGGATTTTTGAAACCGGCTCTGTTCAGCCAACTGATCATTGTATCCGGTGAGGGCAAAAACCAGACATTGCGCATTTTGCCGTAACGGCCGGATGGAACCAGAACTTCATTGTTCCCGCCGTCGATTATCAGCGTTTCCAAGACTAACTGCCCATTGTGCCGTAACAAAGACCGCAATTCCTGCAAATGATCAAAAGGAGATTTGCGATGATAAAAAACACCCATTGAAAATACCGTATGAAAAAAGGACTGGTTTTTGGGAATGTCCTCAATACCCACCGGCAAGACAAAGACCGGTATGTGGCCCAGATATTTTTTAAATACCATAAACTGGAAAACAAATAAAATAAAAGGATCAATGCCCACGACCATACGGGCCTCTTCTCCGGCCATTCGCAAACAATGGTAGCCATTGCCACAGCCCACATCCAATAGGAACTTATTTTTCAGGGGTGCAATATGATCTTTGAGACGGTTCCATTTCCAGTCACTGCGCCACTCGGTGTTGATGTCTATGCCGAAAAAGTTGAAAGGGCCTTTCCGCCAGGGGTGCAATTTTTTCAAATTTTCTTTTAATATTTTTGGGGAAATGTCACTGAGTTCTTCCTTTTTCCCAATTTCTATGGTATCGCTTTTGAGGTTGATATGATTGGCGTTAATGTCAGGTAATTCTTCGATAACTGCCAGCCATTTATCCAGGTCGCCGTGATTGATATCATGAAAAGTGCGGGGAATATATTCCCGCCAATGTTTGATTTTTGTCCGGCTGATGATTTTGTGAAATTCCAAAAAGTCCATCTTATTTCACCGCCAGCATGGATACAAAATTGAAACAGCGAAACCACATCTCAAAAGTTTTAAAACCGGCATCCATAATGCGATTTTTATGGATAAAAAGGTCATCACGGATCAGGACATTTTCCAGGGAACTTCGCTTTTGACTGATCTCCAAATTGGAGTATCCCTGCTGCTTTTTAAAATTCAAATGAAGAGCGTCATTCAGTTCTTGTTTCCGGTGGTCAACAAAGGATATTTTTTCCGATAAAACCAGCACGCCGCCGGGGTTCAGGCCATCGTGAATCGTCTGAATAATTTCGGCCCTTTTTTCCGGCTCAATGAATTGCAATGTAAAATTCATTACTACAATCGAGGCAGAGTCAATTTTTATGTCCCTGATATCGGCGCAGATCAACTCGATTTCCGCCGGTGAATGATATAAATCCAAATAACTTTTGCACTTTTTCACCATGGGATAGGAATTGTCCACAGCGATAATGCGAACATCCTTTTGGTTGATGCCATGCATCATAGAAAGGGTCGTAGCGCCCAGGGAGCAACCGAGATCATAGCAGTTGCTATCCTGCTGCACATATTTTGCTGTAATCCCCTCCAGTTGTGAAATAATGAGGTCATAGCCGGGGACTGACCTGGAAATCATGTCCGGGAATACTTTGGCGACATTTTCATCAAAGGTAAAGGGCTTGACTTTTCTAAGCGGTTTCGCGTAAATATTATCTTTTTTCACTCTTTTTCTCTCGTTTATTTACCGGAAAATTTAACCAATGACACGCAATATTAAAAGTTACTCCTGCCACCAGTTATCAATGGGAAAGTGCCCTTTATGCAGATTGATTGTTTGACCGATTTGTGGCGTGGTAATCTTTATATTGTCTTTTTCAGCGGCCTGAATCACCAGCATCACCGGTTCTGTCCAGTCATGGACAGAAAGGGTAAAGCCGGACCAATGAATTGGCATAAATATGCTGGCCTTGAGGTCTCTGGCGGCGGCCACAGTTTGTTCCGGAAACATGTGAACATTTTTCCATTGTTGATTGTACTGGCCACATTCCAGCAAAGCCAAGTGGACCGCTCCATATTTTTCATAAATCTCCTGAAAATGGGGCCCGTAACCGGTATCGCCGCTGAAAAATATTTTGTGACCGCCCGATTTTATGATCCAGGAACACCAGAGAGTCCTTGCTCTGTCATTAAATGCTCTTCCGGAAAAATGACGCGCCGGTGTGGACACCAGGGTCAAGTTGTTCAATGTGACTTCTTCCCACCAGTTCAGTTTGATTATTTTCGATTGTTTCACACCCCATCGTTGCAGATGTTTGTCAACGCCCAGCGGGACAATGAATTTGGCTGTTTTTGATTTTAATTGTTTAATGGAGCGCATATCCAAATGATCATAATGGTCATGAGAAATAACGATCAGATCAATAGGTGGTAATTGCTCAATTGCGATGGGAAAATTCATGGTATACCGTCTTGGCCCGATAAAGGGGATCGGTGAACTGATCCGGCCAAACATCGGGTCGATCAGAATAATTTGGCCGGCGATTTCGATCAGAAAGGTTGAGTGGCCAAACCAGGTAATTTTTGTTTCGGTGGAATTGCCGATGTTCATAGGGTCGATTTTTGTAACCGGCAGTGGTATGGCCGGCTCACGGTATTCCGCTCCCCGCATAAATTCCCATATGATTTTTAATCCGTCACCAAAGTTCATGTCCATAGGTGTTGGAATTTGGTTGTGAAAGCGGCCTTTATGATAATTGTCCAGGGCAGTGTACTGTTGCTTTTCCCGATGAGAAATTCTTCCTCCGAAGGCTGGGTTCAAATTGACAAAGAGGATGATAATTGCTGCCGTAAGTACAATTGTTATTAACATTCTTATATGAATTTTCCTTATCGTTTTCATGAATAAGATTAATCTAAACAGTTTTTTCTTATTTAACAACAGATGAACAAAGCCAGGGTATACAATTTATAGTAAGGATTTTTATTTGAGTTTATGGTTATTAATCAATGGGGTGGGGGCAGAATTAAACGAATTCAGAACTCATGGCAAGAGTTCAACAATTAACAAATTAATTATTGATAAGTACCATCTAATTCATTGTTTAAAATATGGACACTGCCTGTTTTTTAAACAAAAAAATTCGGTTGTTTTGGATAGATCAATTTTTATATAAAATAGCTCAAAGAAATAAAAACTGGTAGGAATTATTGTATTTTATCATCTCATTAATTTGCATGGTATATTCTTGTTTAGTAATTGTACAAAATAGTATCTGGTATTTATGGATTGTTAATTTTTTGAAATTTATGTGTTTATGCTTGATAATAGTCTCGGGTACATTTTTTGGCATAGATTAAGTGACTTTTAAAAAAAATGATTAAACGAGGTTGACATGAAGACAAAAAAATTTTTAATACTGATTTTACTTACAATTGTATTTTGCGGGCAGAGTTTTTCCCAGGAAATCGGTGAATGGCGGACGACATCGGATTTTACCATCCATCATGATGAGCGGGGCTATAATCTTCCCGATGCTTTTACACTGGCAATTTTAGCAAATTATTACAGTGTGAAAAAATTTGAAGAGGTGGGGTTTACATGGTGGCAGGCTGATCTGACAACCTTCACACTTGGAGTGGCATGGGAAGTCAAAGACGGATTAGTGCCGCTGGAAGAAGTACCGATTTTTGGCGGTAATGGATTTTCTACGACCGATGTGGCAGTCAATGCCGGTGTCATTGTAACAAACCGTATCCTGAAATTTGGTCTCAGTAAAGTGTTAGGCTATGTTTCCAATAATACTAAATTGAATTTAGTGGCTAAATAGATCTGGTTGAGGTTAAGGTTGAGGCTGAGGTTGAGGCCTCCCGCACACACGGAGATGTCATTACGAATGAAGTGAAGCCCGTCGACGTTTTGTTATGCCGGACAGGTAATCCCGATGTCTTGATTGATGCCACATTTTCATGTACACGGATTGTTACAGGAGTATATGGATTTATTTGTTTTAAATGCTATGAATGACCTGATTTTAATCGGATTCGGCCCGTAATCGATTGAAAAAACACCATGCCATACCGACTAACTTCATAAATCAAAAATCATCAATCATTATTCGTAGATCAATTGAGGCAGAGGGAAGGCTGAGGCTGAGGTTGAGGCCTCCCGCATCCACGGAGATGTCATTGCGAATGAAGTGAAGCCTGTTATCAGTAAATCACAGTTTACCGACCAGAACCCAGCCCCCGGATTATCAATACAAAAATCCATGCCGGTAAAATTGTACCTGTATATGGCCAAACAGTCCGGCATGTTCATTATCGTCAATATGCTCATAATTGCCAACCAAGCGATAGCCGAGTTGCAGATTCAAAATTAGATTTGTCTTGATAAAATAATTACAATTAAAATATATTCCATGGGTTGTTTCTACTGTTCCATAAGGAATGTCCTCTGTATAATCACCGTCAACATCCATCCATGGGGTAGTAAATTCTCCCAGTACGGTTCCTTCACCCTTCCGTTTGAGATAATAACCACCACCGGTATTTATTTTGTTCATCATCCATTTGTTGGCTTCAAAATTTAAAAACTGCACATCATTCCCTAACTGATGCCCTATTACATAATTCCTGTGGATATATTTTTCAAAAGAATGGTTATAGCTGACATT
>CAZCHS010000146.1:0-6498 GCA_964498725.1 uncultured bacterium
AAAGCCGGCTGCAAGCTGATGGTCTGCCAGTGTAGCAACAATTTCGCCTAACATGTTATAAATTATTAAACGAGTCTGCGTTTTTTTCGGAAGTGAAAATGAAATAGTTGTTGCCGGGTTGAAGGGGTTTGGGTAATTACAGCCCAAATAAAAAGATTTGATTTCGTTGGACATTACAGTGCTGGTTGTGCTTTTATCAAGTGCGGTAACATTACCTTCTTCATCCACATCAAATGTATAGGTCGTATCAGGTAAGTGTACTGCTGTTATATGCCCCAGGTCATTTCGGCTTAAAAGAATCTTGGTCATATCAATATTTCCCTGGGTGTCAATTTCATAAAACCGTGTCGTATCCCCGCCAACCGCATAGAGGTCACAAAAATACAGGAACTGGTTAATGGGTTCATGATAGCCTTTTTCAAATCGTTGAATGCTATGTTTCAGAGTATGCCTTGAGCCTGTAAACCATTGGTTGGAAATGGAGGCAATAAATTCCTGGGGAGCGTTTTGAAAATAATCTGCGTTTCCCCTGAGGAATTGCATATTGTCATTGCCGGCCTGTGCCAATAATTGTTGCCGACGGGAATTCCATTTATCATGCCGGTAAATAAAATCCGAGTCTACCCGGTGATTGGTTTCATGGGCCACAACAACGGAAAAACCGTCAATGGTTTTCGGTGTCATGTCATCGGGAAAAGAATTTTCCTGGTATCCTCCAATGTAAGAAAAGGTATTGATCGCTCCTTTTGCTTTGTAAACATCCTGAGATTTTTGCTTGTCATTATAATAGTAACTCCGGTTGGAAAGATACTTATGATTTGTCAAAGTATCAGGTATAAGATCCATAAAGGTATCTATGAAGGTGAGGTCTTTTGCCCGCATACCAAGGTTATCGGCGATATATAGTCGATGATTTCGAAAAATATCTGCATACTGGCCTGATATATCAAATAACTCAATGATATGGCTTATCCGATCATCTGTTAATGGCTGCTTATCAATTAATATTGCCGCAAATTGCCAGCGAATATAACCAACATAAGGAAATTTGGATGGTTCCGTATCACTGCTTTTTTTGAAAAATTTTGGATAGTCGTTGATCCATTGTTCAATTTTTAATACAACCGAGTCCTTAAGTTCTGCTTCAAGAAGGCTTTGGGGTTTATTGATCAGTTTCGCCATTTCATTCACATAAACAAATAAGGCTTCCCGCATAGTCGAATCCTGCATCATAGAGGTGGCTAAAAATTTTTGGTACCGTTGAAAAAGAGAATCTATTTTGTGGGTATAGATATCAATATGACTTCGTTGAACATTGTAATGGACGTTGTTGTTGAACCAGTAATAGGCCGGATACCCCAGGTAATTCCATAATTTTTTAGTCGGCCGGTTTATTTTATAAAAATTTTCGAAAAACTGATGCCAGTCCTGCCAGTTATAGTTTGCCCGGCTGATAATGGTGTTACAGATGTTTTTTGACGAATCAACCCAACCATCTTCATTTAGTATTTTCAGATGCTTCATCATATTTGTATGATCGGATTCAGACAGGGCTCCCTCCAAATCGGTGCAGATTAGCATTAATAAAATGAGCGTCATTATGTAAATTATTGTGTTGCGTTTCTTCATTAGTCAAGCCTATTTTTGTAGTAACATCTTGCGGGTTTTAACCGTTTCACCGGCAGTCAGTTGGTAAAAATAAAGTCCGCTGGCAAAATTTTCCGCGTGCCATGACAGTTGATGATGTCCGGTTGTAAACTTCCGGTTGGCCAGCGTGACGATTTCACGACCCAAAAGATTGTAAATTTTCACTGTTAATTCCTGTGTTTTGGGTATATAAAAGGATATTGTGGTCGAAGGATTAAAAGGATTAGGGTAGTTCTGATGTAATTCAAATTCCTCCGCGATCTGTACCGGATTGTCGGCAGCTAAGGTAACATTGTTCTTCCGTAGCAGATTGATTTCAGCACAGGAGGCCCAATCATTGCCATTGACTTCGTTGAGAGCGACCAGTCGTAGATAAGATCCTTGTTTGGCATCAAAAACAACCTGTTGTTTATCGGTAGAATTTGCAAATCTTCCACTTGCCACAGGATCACCCCAAATTGTATCATTATCCGATACATAAATTTCATAATCCCCAATACGGCCATTCTCACTATTCTGCCTGGGTAAATATTCCAGCGCGGTCAATTCATATCCCTTATCCAGTTTTAATTGTAATTCATGAGGATAGGTCTTAACTGTGTCCGACCATTCTGTATGCCAGATAGTGCCAGGATCTCCGTCTAAGACATTGAGAGCGTCGCCATCTTCACCTTCGGTCTCTTCACTGTCAACAAAATGAACTGTAATTGCCGATTGTGGTAAGTACACCTGATCGGGAATGTCACCGGTTTCAGCCGGCATTTTCACCGGAATATAATGAATATCCCCGCCATTGATTGATAATTCAGAGATATCAGCGAAATATTCCAGGTCACCGTTTGGATTATTTTCATAATCAACCACTGATACGGAATATATTGTACCTTCACCGTCAGTGAACCGTTTAGCCAGGGCTTTAAAATAAAAATCATAAGGTTGGCTGACATCCATATTTTCCATCAAATCCGTCAGGTCAAAACAAAATTCCATAGGCTCGTCATGAATATTACCATCGGCCCAGCGTCCCAGCATGGGCACTTCGCCATTGCCGGCGTAATTAAAATGATGACAAACCATGGTTTTTTCCGGTACCGTCGCGCTGGTATCAGTGGAAATGCCGATGCTGAATTTCAAGTCGCTGCGTTTATTGTAATCCATTTTTATTTTCATAACTTTTTCAGGAGAATAATTTTTTCGAATATGATAAAATTCCGCGGACATGTTGTTTATTTTTAACAGCCGGTAGGGAACATAGACAGTGCCGCTGTTTTTCCAGCCATCACCCCAGGAATTCAGCATGATCAAGGCGCCACGCTCCCAGTCTTTCATATCAATGATGCCGTCTCCGTTAATATCAATATCATTGGTGATCTGTCCGTCATCATTAAAATCATAACCGACACTGTCATCATAACCGCTCCAGGTTGTACCGTGGTCTACCTGCGGGCCCCAGTTTTTTACGATGTGCTTACCGCTTTCATATTCCCCGGAGGGTATCGTAACGGTACTCATGCCGCCGGTGGCCACACCTGCTCCGGCCACGCCACCTTCCTGAAAACCGGTTGTGTCACCATGATGATTGTATATCCAGGATTTTAAAAGTTGCAGATTTTCTGGTGTATTGAGTGTAATATGTTCATTTTTTAGTAGTCGGTTATTTGCGGCATTTTCCCAACGATTGTAGCCATTCATCCAGCCGTAGTCCGGTGCTTCATCAGCACTGGGCCAGCCGATTTCATCTCCACCGTATTTAGTGGAATAAGTGTTGCCATTATAGTAAAGCCCATTGGGTACGCCGTTGAAGATGGCCATTTCCGCTTTGCCGGAATTCTGGCCGGTCAGCAGCCAGGTGAAATGAGACGGATACTGAGTCCTGAGATTATCGGCTTTCAGGTCACGATGATTATTTAACTCGTAGCCGAACATGTAACAGATTCTCGAAGCCGAGCCACAGGAGCCGCCCACCTGGTTGAATACCGGGCGCATGTATTTTGAGAAGGAATGATCAAGACGGGCGGGTAATTCTGATGTTTTTTTCAATATCTGCTGCCGGGCCTCATCGCTCATCATAGTTGGATTTTCCGGTGGTGTATAAAAATCCAAATACCATGGTTCGCCATCGGGATTGGGATTCATATTTACAAATTGCTTTTCAATACCAAAAATAAAATTAGAAAAAATTAAAAAAATAATTAATGCTATAATTTTTTGTTTCACTTCATCCCCTCGTAATTATTGTAATCGATTTACACTCTAAAATATAGATTATTTAAAATAAAAAACAAATTTTTTTTATTAATTGGATAAAAATAAAAAAATTTAAAAATTCGGTTTCCTATTGGACTATGGACTTTTGTTACAAATATCATTGTGCTCCAGGGCTTTAAAAAAAAACAGAAACTCTTTTGTAATTTGCCTGTTAAAATATATCTACTTATTTTAATTTTAGACTATAATTTTGAGGTGATAATGAAGTTAAAAAAAGAGATTTCTGTTTTAGGTGTTTTTAGTATAGCTACGGGAGCGATGATCAGTTCAGGGATTTTTATATTGCCCGGCCTGGCCTTTTCAAAGGTTGGACCGGCAGTCTTTGTTTCTTATTTTATCGCCGGGCTGTTAGGATTACTGGGAATTTTAAGTATTATCGAATTATCAACCGCCATGCCCAAAGCCGGGGGTGATTTTTATTTCATTAATAAGTCTCTCGGACCATTGTTCGGCACTATATCAGGATTTTTGGGATGGTTTACCTTATCTCTCAAGAGTGCCTTTGCAATTTTCGGTATCTCAGAAATAGTCTTTCTTTATACCAGTGTCAGTCCGCTGATCACCAGCCTGATATTATGTTTGCTTTTTGTGGTTATGAATATCATTGGCGTAAAAGAGGCGGCTATATTTCAGATAATCATGGTTGTCGGCTTATTAGCGCTGATTTTATTATACATTTTGTTTAGTTTGCCAAAAGTTAATTTTGACCATTTTTCACCCTTTTTGACCGGCAGTTATAATGATATTCTGGTGACGGCCGGTTTTGTTTTTATTTCTTTCGGAGGATTGCTCAATATTGCCAACATTTCAGAAGAAGTAGTCAATCCTAAGAGAAATATTCCCCTGGGTATGCTGGCGTCTATCATCGTCGTGACTATTTTATATACAATCATGACCTTTATCATTACCGGCACCTTAAGTCCTGCTGCTTTCAGCCAGTCCCTGACACCGGTGGCGGATTCAGCCCAAAATACTATCGGAACTGTTGGCTATATCATGATCATAGCCGCTTCTATGCTGGCTTTTTTTACTACTGCCAATGCCGGTATCATGTCAGCCTCCCGCTATCCCATGGCCTTAAGCCGGGATCAATTATTACCGCAAAAAATAGCCACCATAAATAAGCGATACAAAACGCCGGTTATTTCCATTGTAATCACCGGCGCTATTATCTATTTGTCCCTCTTGCTGCCGCTGGAAATGCTGGTAAAATCCGCCTCAACCGTGATTCTGACTTCCTATGTTTTGTCAAACCTGTCGGTTATTATTTTACGGGAAAGCCGAATACGCAATTACCAGCCCTCCTTTAAAACTCCACTCTATCCCTGGATACAGATTTTCAGTATTATCATTTTTGTTTTTTTTATCATTGATCTTGGGCTTGCTTCCATTGAAATAAGTATATCTATTTTAATAATAAGTTTTGTCATTTATCTGTTTTACGGCAGAAAAAATAAAAACAGGGAATATGCGCTTCTGCATGTTATGAAGCGAATTACCGACAGCCGGCTGATGGACAATTTGCTTGAAGACGAATTGCGGGATGTGATCGTCAACCGCGACAATATTGAACAGGATAACTTTGATAATCTCATTAAAAAGGCCAAAATAATTGATATTGATGAACCTCTGGATTATAAAGGCCTGATTAAAAAAGTCGCGAAGGATATCGCTCAAAATATTTCCATGGAGGAAGATGAAATAATCTCCAGATTTATAAAAAGACAGGAGGAATCCAGCACCGCAATTTCTGGTTTTCTAGCCATACCCCATATCATTATTGAGGGGAAAAATAAACTTTTTCTGATAATTATCAGAAGCAAAAAAGGTATTCGATTCAGTGACAAAGAAGACCGGGTAAAAGCTATTTTTCTGCTGGGAGGAACTCAGGAAAAAAGGATTTTGCATCTGAAAACCATTGCGGCCATTGCTTCATTGGTGGGAACCAAAGATTTTCAGGAGAAATGGTTGGCCATTGATGATTTCATTGAATTGAAAAACCTGATGATTTTAAATGAAAGAAAGCGGTTTCATTGATTTTATCGAATAATCGAGACTAATCTGATTGGAACCATTTTCTTGCTCACATACAAAAATTACCTTGTATTTTCTAATAATAAATAAGTGAGGTACAACAATGAAAAACATAATTCTTTTACTATTAATTTTAACTCTTTGGTCAGTTTTGTTTGCAGCAGGCCAACCGGAAATTTTAATATTCTACAAAGAAAAAGAACCGTCACAACGGGTTTTGGCAAGAGTCGATTCTGTGCTGAATGAATTCAGGGATTCCTGCCAAATCAAATATTATAATGTAATGGACGAGGAGAATAAAGAGTTAGCCATTGAACTGGGTCTGCCGCAGCCCCATTTACCCTTTGCGGTTGTGATCAATGGTAAATTTACCGCAAAAATTGACGACGAATTGATCTCCTTTGTCTATTTTCCACTTTTCATGAAAGGCATTGGCCGTCATGAAGGCAACTGGTCGATGGATTACCTGATGATGGTATTAGAAAATAATGAATTGCTCTACGATAAAAATATTTTACCTTCCAATAAGCATAATGAGGATGATGAAAA
>CAZCHS010000147.1:0-6442 GCA_964498725.1 uncultured bacterium
AGGTTTATCTTTGGGTCTTTCCTTCACTACTTTTAGCCAGGAATCGGAACCGCTGTTGCCGATCTCTGAATATTCTCTGGAAATCACATCAAAGCCCTTTTCAATATATTTGCCCATGTGAAATTTTCCGGCCTGGGCTGTAAAATAGCCATTCTCCTTCAACACTTCCGGCAAGGAAAGCATATCCTCAGGTGGTTGCGTATGCAATTCGCAGGCACCGGTATTGTGGGGATAGCGGCCGGTCATAATGCTGTTTCGGCTGGGACTACAGGAGGATGCGGTCAGGTAGCAATTATTAAATTTTAGTCCCTGATTTGCCAGGTTATCAATTGTCGGTGTTTTGACATCCTGATTGCCGTAACAACCGAAATCATTCCAGCTAACATCATCCGCAATAAAAATCACAAAATTAGGCTGTTTGGGCTTGGCCTGAGTGAGTAATGGCGAAAACATCAGGGATGCTGACAATATCCCGGCCTTTTTGATGAAATTTCGTCTTGAATTCATAACACTTTTTCCTTTCTCTAAATAGGCTCAGGTTTAATACATTATTTCAACAGGACACATTTTTTTATATCTCTGCGATTGGCGGCTTCGATATCATACAGATAAATACCGGAAGCATAATCACCGGCATACCAGTCCACCGAATAATTTCCGGGCCTTTGCTCCTCATTTTTCAAGGTTTCCAGATGATTTCCTGCCAAATCAAAAACATTGATTTTTACAGTGGTTACCTCAGGAACAGAATACTCGATTGTGGTACTGGGATTGAAGGGATTGGGATAATTGCCATTGAGTTTAAAATCGTACAATTCTCCGGTATCATCATCAATTGAAACTGCCGGTGTTATTGTGATCCGGACTTTCCCTTCCGGTGTCGGCTCGGATACCATTCCTTTATCATCAAAGGCTTTGGCTTCAATCCAGTGCCGTCCTTTGTTCAGTTTGTATTTCGATAAATTCCAGTCAAATTCAAAATTGTTCTTTTTGTCTCGGCTTTCTCCAATATACTGAGGGCCGTAATAATATTCCACTCGCCGGGTATCGTCGGATGCATTTACTGATAATTCCAGTTGTGAATCCATTGGAACAGTCAGTCCTTCATCCAAAACCAGGCTTACAGTCGGTGGCCTGTTGGGTATGTATGGTTCGAAAAACTCATTACATAAATATCCATAGGCCAATATCGCCTGGCATTGGGTCTGATGGACGGTGTACTCACTGCCTGCGATACTGTGGCGGTTTTGGAACCGGGCTTCTGCATCGGGAAAATTTTTAATTCCCGGAAATGCCGTAGATCGTGAAAAATCCTCATCACCGACCCAGTTATAATCTGCGCCAGCCTGCCAGTCCCCGGTGTGATGGCCACCATAAGGTACAATACCCGGCATGATGGGATCAGTGTAGACCACGCTGTTGTAATCAAACAAAGTCCATGAGTCAATATGGAAAGGAGAATGTTCATAATTATCACCGATCATACAAAGCCATACCAAATTCATTTCATTACCTCCCAGATGATAGTCACAGGTGGTGTAGCAGGCAGTCTTATAATATTCAATGCCAGTGATCTCTCTTGTAATAGCAGCGGCAGAGATATGTGGCGTAGAAAAGGTACCCAGCATCCAATTATTCCGGTTTTCCAGTCCCCAGCGATAGCCACGGTCAGCAGCCGGCCCAACCACTTCAATATCAGCTCTTGCACGAATATCCGCCAGGCAATCTTCCTGCAGTGTTGTATTTAGTCCGGCGTGATCAACTGTAGAAATTTTCAGATAATTCCAGGCAGCGAAATGCCAGTCAGGAATCGTATGCCAGTTTCCCTTATGATACCAGCTGGAGGAAGCATTTTTTGTGGTTTCAAAATCGGCCTGGTAATCCAAACTATCAGTAGCCCGGTACAGTGCCGCGGCTGCCATCATCTGAGCATCATTGGAATTACCATGATCTTTTGCCCACTGATAAGAATTGACAGCTTCAGTCAACCATTCATTCCGACTTAAACTGCCCAGAGAATCCGCATCACAAATTTCCATGCATTCACTGAGCCAGGAAGCTCCGGCAGCATAGATGAAGGCCATTTGAACACTTTTGCCACCTTTCAGTGAAAGATCACGACGATCGTACCAGGAGGGCATACCATTGCCGGTTCCATTATTAACACCGACATATCCGGGTACTGCACCATCACTGTACCCTTTGGCAATGAGCGAATCTTTGGCGCGTTTATAAAATTGGATCAGCCATGCGGCTTCATCGAGAATATCCGGAATACCATTGGTGCCTTCGTCAATCCAAGGGCCTTCGGGATTTATTTTATAAATATTATGAAGGTCACCATCACCGTAATTTTCAGGTCTCAGGTCGTAAGCTAAGAGTAATGTCAGTGGCACCCGATAGTGATGATAATATCCATCCCAGTCACCGGCATCATGGTACCAGCCCCAAACTCCATCAATTCTACCCGCAGCCAGAGTAGTATCTTCGACATCATCATGGTGCGTCAAATCCGGATAATAGCGCATCACAGAACCATCTTCGCTGCGCTGGTCCCGCGGATATTCCAATCCCGGTTTATAATAACCCATATCCTGAATAATCCCCTGACGCTGGGCAAACATTGCTTTTGATGCCCAATAAAAGGCTTCACGATAAACATCTTCTTTGATTTCAAAAGGATAGGAGCAACCGATGTCATCAACAACAATTTTATATTCTCCCGGAGTTCTTACCTGGGTGAATTTACATTCCCACACATCAGCACGGGTTACATTTGGATTTTCAAAATCTTCGTGAATAAAATCCACATTGGTCTTTTCTGTTCGTTTGTTAATGGTGCCGGAGTAGACAATTTCATTATCTGTGACACGAACGACATGAAAATTGTTGCCGTCAAATTCATCCAGTTCCAGTCCGCCATCCTGATGAGTTTCATTATTAAAATTTCCCATGAAATGAGATAAATAAGCGTATTTCCGGGCCTGGGGTGTGAAACCGATCTGGTTCACATGAATGGTTTCTGAGCGAAGATTGACTTCATCAAAAACAAAGGTATATTCATTGGTATTACTGGCGAAATCATTCAATGTAAGTTTGTATTCTTTGCCGCGAACCAGGGCTTTCGGTAATTCTATATAGATTCGATGATCCAGCAATGCTTGAGGTTCCCCGCCATCATAGAGATTATTAAAGTCTTCGCCTTTGGATTTTCGACCGATCGTAACCGGCTGAACCGGTAGCGAATAATTTTCATCTGTCGTACTGGTGAGCGAATAATTACTTTTCTCCATGGCCGCTTCCACATCCAGCGGAAAATAGTAGACTTTAATGTCATCGTGACGATTGCCACCCATGCCGAAATAATCCAGATGTCCTTCATCAAAAGTGACTTCCAAAATTTTGTTGGTTACAGGTGCTACCTGAATCAGGTCCGCTGCTGAGACGACTATGGAATAGACTAACAGTATTAGAAAAACTTTTTTATTCATAATTTGCTACCTTTTGTTAAAAACCGGAGGTTTTTGATTGCCTGCTGTACCTGAAAGGTGAATTAGAAAAACCCCCGGACGTTAATGGAGAAACCTGAGGCTGCCCTCAAAGAGGTGAATTGTCACTCTGAGTTTGTCGAAGAGTGACCTGTGGGACGAAGCAATACGAAGACCTACTTCGAAGTAACGCTTTATCCTCTTAAACTGTCTACTTCGACAAGCTCAGTATGACAGTAGAGTTGGGCTTTTGGGACAGTCTCAGGTTTCATAATTTTATTTTAATTTAAAGGTTTTATGGAGTTTTATATCCTTACTGGACGCTCCGATCATGATCTTAAATTCGCCAGGTTCCGCTGTCCAGTCCTGCTTACAAACACTCCAGAATTTCATATCCTGGGGTTCGATGGTCAGCGACACTACCTTTTCTTCTCCTGGTTCCAGGTAGACTTTCTTAAATCCCTTCAGTTCTTTGCGGGGACGTTTAACACTGGCTTTTTCATCACGCAAATAGAGTTGCACCACTTCAGCACCGGCCATATCGCCTGTATTTTTAAGTGTAAAAGAGGCAGTCACAGCATCACCTTTTTCGATTTTTTTTGCTGAAAGATCAAGATCGTCATATTCGAAAGTGGTATAGCTCAACCCATATCCAAAAGGATATCGGGGTTCCACATAATGAGAATCAAAATATCTGTAGCCAACAAAAATATCTTCCTCATATTCTACGATTCCATCTTCACCGGGATAATTTTTAGAAGAAGGAAAATCTTCATATTTATTGGCAAAGGTTGTGACCAGTTTGCCCGAGGGATTAACTTTACCGAGCAGAATATTGGCCAGGGCATTGCCGCCTTCTTCACCGGGAAACCAGGCTTCCAGAATGGCCTGGCAATCATCAGCCCAGTCGCGCATATCCACCGACGCGCCGCTGTTGATCACCGCCACAACATTTTTATTCATAGCAGCAACTTTCCTGAGCAGAGCAACTTCGTCTTTGGGTAATTTCAAATGATCCCGGTCTTTGCCTTCCGTTTCAATTTGATGAGAATTACCGATAAAAACCAACGCCACATCAGCGGCTTTGGCGAAGTCCAGAGCTTCTTTTTCCGGTGATTTGGTGACATTCTGCCAGAGCAGCTGGCAGCCGGCGCCGCCATTGTCTTCGTAAAAATCCACCCGAATATCAACTGGCTTACCCGCTTCCAGTTCAATTTCAGCAGCTTTGGTAAGCATGGCATGTTTGCCCCAGTTATCCACGATCATTTTATCATTGACATAGAGTCGTGTGCCGTCATCGCTATTAACCCCCAGCATATATTTGCCGGTTTTCGGCGCGGTCAACTTGCCGGTCCAGCGTACTGAAAAATAATCTTTTGGCAAACCGTCCGGGCCGCCATTGCCCCACATAAAATCAATATTTTTGTCCACTTGGTTTTTCGCATCACCCTCAAAGTGCATATTATCGAAATATTCCGCATTCAGTCCCTGTTCGCCATCACCTGTCTGTAAAAACTGACCATCGACAACTTTCAGGTCCCGTGTGTCCACCATCCCTGGCGAATAATTAAATTTGATATCCTTGCTTTTGGATTTCAATGCGTCAACGACGTGCGTGTATTCCAGGGGAACGACAATGGAACTACCACCACCACCGATATTCATATTGGCCGCTGCCGGGCCGATCAGAGCCACATTTTTTACTTTATCTTTTTGTAATGGTAAAATATCCTGCTCATTTTTCAGCAGTACAATACCGGCTTCAGCAGTTTTGCGGGCGATTTCGCGATGCCGGTCTGTACGGGTTTCGCCGCCATCCGGAATTTCCTGCTCAAAATATCCAAAATGCATCATTGTCCGCAACATGCGACGGACTTTGTCATCGACTTTGGATTCCTTGATCCGATCATTTTTGATTACCGCCACGACATCTTCGATATTCATATAGCGGCCGTGGGGCATCTCCAGGTCCAGTTCCGCATAAAGTGTTGGAATAGTGCTGTGAACTGCGCCCCAATCCGACATGACAAATCCACGGAATCCCCACTGGTCTTTCAGCAGGTCCATTTGCAGCCAGGAATTGGCGCAGGCGTAATGGCCATTGATGCGGTTGTAAGAGGACATGATTGCCCAGGTTTTCCCTTCCTGCACAGCGGCTTTGAACGCCGGTAAATATATTTCATGAAGCGCCCGTTCGCTGACGCGAACATCAATGCTGCCCCGTTCATATTCCTGGTTATTGGCCACAAAATGTTTGGTGGTTGCTACTACATTTTCGCTTTGAACGCCTTTGACATAGGCCACCGCAGTTTTACCCGCCAGGTAGGGATCTTCGCCAAAGCTTTCAAAATTTCGTCCACCGTGAGGATCGCGATGAATATTGACACAGGGCGCCAAAATCACATTCCGACCATGAGCCTTGGTTTCCCGGGCGATTGCTGCGCCAATTTCATAGATCAGTTCCGGGTCCCACGTGGCTGCCATCAGCACACCGGCGGGAAAGCAGGTGGAATTCTTTTTTTCCACATCCACCGGCCAGCGGACACCCATCGGGCCGTCGGTCATTCGTAATGCCGGAATTCCCAGGCGCGGCAGTGCTTTGCTGTCAAAGGAAGTGGTGTCACCACCCAGCATAGCGGCTTTTTCTTCCAGTGTCATCTGGCTGATAATTTTATCGATTTTCTGTTCGATTTCTGCATCACCGGCAAAAGCAATAACCATTGCCACCATCAGCAGTACAATTACTTTTCCTAAAATTTTCTTTACCATTTTCTCCTCCTTTATTAAAATTATAATTTCACTCTTTATTGTTCAGAATAGTTTTTTATCATGATAATTCCTGCTATTCCGTCATGTACGACAATAGAAATTGTCGTTTACAGTGGTAATGGGTGTCAGATTGCGGACTGGAAGTCCGCGTTCCGGACCTGGACCGCGGACATCTTGTCCGCATT
>CAZCHS010000148.1:0-6380 GCA_964498725.1 uncultured bacterium
CCCGGTCAAACAAAAGTCGCAAACAAATCAATTGCCCTTGCTTCCTCAACCTCAACCTAAACCTCAGCCTCAACCAACCGGATTCCCATCAGGATCATAAAAAATCGGTTTCCCTTTCTTCTCACCGGAATCATAAAAATGTTTGGACATGATATCACCGGATTTATAATAGGACATTTGCGGGCCGTGCTTTTCATCTTTACGATAGCGTTTTTCAGTTTTTATGGTGCCGTCTTCATAAAACTCTTTTGCCACACCTTCTTTTTTATTCATCTCGAAGTCAACTTCAGATTTTATTGTACCGCCGGGAAAATATTCAATTGTCTTACCGTGAATGAGATTATCCCGGTATTCAGTTTCCTTAATTAAGTTTTCGTTTTCATCATATTCTTTGGTTTTGCCGTATTTGCGGCCATCTTTGAAATTTTCCTCACGAATTTTATTACCAGTCTTAGAGTCATAAAAAACAGACAGTCCGTGAGGGACACCATTACGAAAATTCTCTTCCGATATGAGATTGCCTGTATCTTTGTCATAAGTTTTTGAAGTACCATGAAGATGGGCGCCTTTATAGTTTTTTTCCCTCTTCACACCATTAACATCAGTTTCAATATTCATTCCGTCAATATCACCTTGCCGGTAAGTGGCTGATTTTCGTATTTTACCATTGACACCGTAAGTTTTGACTTCACCCCAGATTTTACCTTTTTTATAAGGGGTTTCCTGGAATAATGTACCGTCCTGACGATATTCACGGAGCATGAGCAGGTTTCGAATACGAAATTGCGATGAAAATGGAGAAGTGGCCAGATATTTTTTTTCTACCCGATAGAAATTGACCTCTCCCATCAGACGAAATTGTTCCAGCGAAGATTTTGTGATCACAAAGGGATTGTTTTTTTTCGTCACATTAAAGACCATTATGGTTACCAAACCCGCTATCCCCACTAACACCAGAAAAAGTTTAAAATCCTCCAGAAATAACCATGCGCCAAAAGCAAAGAGGACTGTAAAAATAAAAAACAGAGTCGTAATTTTTTGGATCGCGTTAAATCTCCGGAAAGATTCTTTTATATTGACTTTCTTTTTCATTTTTAATTTCCTTTTAAGTTCTGCTGAAAGGCAATCAGTAATTGCTCAGCTTCTTCCCGGCGGCCTGTTTTTGCCAGTAAACCGACCAGTTTTTTCAGAGCCTCCTGATCATTATTATCCAAAGTCAGAATTAAATCAAACACAAAGACCGCTTCGCTGTATTTATGATTTTTGATCAGCAGCGTACCAATAATATTCAGGTATTTTACATCCCTGATAGTAAAATGAGGTTTTAATTTTTTAAGATGTTGAAAAGCCTGGTCAATGGACTGTTTATCCATATAGTAATTTAACAGCGTTCGATGAGCAAAGATATTATTTTTGTTTAATTTCAATATTTCTTTGCATGTGGCGACACAATCTTTGATATCTTTGGTTTTCAAGTCAATTTTAGCGATTTCCTGCAGTATTTTTTCATCCTCAATAATGACATCTGTTGAGCCCCGTTTCCCTGATTTTCGAAGTAATTGATTTTTATTCAGCAGATATTTCAGCCATTTTTTTGTCTCCATCCGGTTTCCTTGTTTAAGCGCGATTTTATAGAGCAGGTAGTAGGCGCCGGTCTGGTCTTTTTCCAATTTTAAGGAGCGATTGATCTTTTCTGCGGCAGCCTCGTATTCTTCCCTTTTCATGAGCACCTCCGCGTAAGTGACCAGCAGGGACGCGGTCATTTGTTTGTTCAATTGCTTCAGGTCCAGGGCTTTTTGAAAATTTTTTGCCGCGGCTCCATAGTCATTGCTCATGGCGTAATTCTGCGCCAATGTATAGTACCCATAGGCATAATCCGGTTCTTCATGGACCATCTGCTCCAGTAATTCCAGGTTTCTGGCGTTTTTTTTCTGCTGATCTGTTTCATCCAGATTATAGCCGTAATGCAATATTTCAATATTGGTGGCAAGCTCTCTCCCTCCAAGTTTTTTTAAACTGGGAGAAATTTGCTCATGAATCCGGCCGTAGAATTCAATGCCATTGTGATTGGAAAATAACCGGTGGGCATCGGAAATATAATAATAATCCCCTTTTTGAAAATTCTTAATATTGACCTTGTAAATTTCCGGCCGGGAAGGCTTTTTATTGATAATTGATAAGAGTTTCTCTTTCGAATCCGGATTCAGCCGTTCATCGGCATCCAGCCAGAGAATCCAGGTACTGCCGGCATATTTGATGGATTCATTACGAGCGGCAGAAAAATTTCCATTCCATTTGAAATTGTGCACTTCAGCGCCATATTTTTTGGCAATGTCAACCGTCTTATCTGTTGAGCCTGTGTCAATAATGATTATTTCATCCACTATACCGGCTACGCTTTCCAGGCAGCCGGACAGCATTTTTTCTTCATTTTTTACAATCATACAGAGGGATAACTTTTTATTGGTCATTCAGGTCCTTTGTTTTGTTGGTTTTCCAGCTGACTTTTCAATTGCAATGCCAGCTCATTTTGCGGGTCAACTTTTAATAGGCGGGAAATGTACTTCCCGGCTTCGTCTACCCGGCCGGTTTCCAGGCTGAATTGGGCCATTCGCAATAATGCCGTTATATCGGTGGGATGCCGCTTTATCACCTCGATAAATTCTTTGATTCCCTCCTCATATTGTTCTGTGAGAATATAGACCTCAGCCAGGTTGCGGCGCGGGTCAAGGGAATCTTCATTGTAAGCCAGTGATTTTTTTAGATTATCAATAGCTTTCTCAGGTTCTCCCAATTCAAAATTAATTATCCCGATTAAGTTCAGCACGAAGGAATTATCACCATAAATTTTTTCTAAATGCGGTAAATATTTCCGTAATGTTTTCTCATCCTGCATATTTTTTGCGCACAAAACCCATCCTAATAAACGGTTGCTCAGAGAACTTTTTGCATATTCCGATTGGTATTGTCTGGCCAGACCGGCCAGGTTATTTTGCGCGGCAGCCTCATTCACCTCATTGATGATCCTGAAAATATCCCATTGAAAACGGATGATTGGTTTGGAGGCCAGTTTCTGAATTCGGTTTTGAGTTAAAAAAGTGACCATATTCCAATCCCAGTTCTTTTTTACGTAGCCAGCAGCATATTGCCCCATTTGGGTCATAATGTCCGGATTATGCCAGGAAAATTGCATTTTTTGCGCCAGATCGATTTTATCGGCTTCCCAAAACCAGGCTTTTTCCACAAGTTTTTCATTAGAAACTATATCAAAATTTTGCACTCTCTTTTCCGCTTTGACCAAAAGGGATGTCCGCTGATTACAAAAATCCAGGGCAGCACCGCCATTGGTAATAATTGTAGGAATGCCACAGGCCATGGCTTCCAGGATCGGCAACCCAAACCCTTCGCCACGGTATGGATGAACCAGAACATCACAAGCGGTATAAAGCCCAATCAGTTCTTCATCCTTTAATGTTTCATCAATATACTCAATTTCAGGATTATTTTTCCCGTGAATCATAGTAACGATTTTTTCCTTGAAATTTTGATTTTTATAAAAAGACTCGCCACCGAAATCCTTGATGACCAGGCAAACATCATCTGTTTGGGAAAAGGTATTGATATAAGATTCCAGCAAAATATCAATGCCCTTGCGGTAAATTGTGCCGCCAATAAACAGGAATTTGAATTTCTTGTTTGTTCTGAGTTTATACGGCGCTGCTTCAGGATTAAATTTCTCAGTATCCACACCATTGGGAACAACGAACACTCTTTCGCTGTCGATCCCACTGTCCAGGTAGACCTGTTTGACGTAGGTGGATGGCACCCACATTTCATCAACCTGATCATTGAATGCTTTTACCCATTTTTCCGGTAGATAGCCAAATTCCCAGGGCTGAATAACAACCCAGTGTCCGGTTTTAGGTGGTTCCAGATTGGGCGGCCATTGGTGGCGGACATGTATATCAGCGACACCGATCTGTTTATTTTCCAGTTTTTTAAGTTGCTTCCATTTACCTTCCGGCTGAAACTGATCTTTTTTATAGGTTAATAGTGACAGATTATAACCTGTCTGTGCCAGGCGCAATGATTGTTCACGGTTTACCAGGGCCAGAGAATGATAGGCAAATTGATCTCCCTCCCAGATAACTTTAATTTCCCCGGCCGGTTTATCATAAGGATTAATGGGTATATTTTTTATGGATTTGATTTTCACCGCCAATTCCTGGTTCACCGAACAGGTTTTTAAAATATGATTTCCCAAGTACAGGACTTCACCCTTTCGGTTGGTGAACCAGTAGATTTCCATCAATTTTTCCAATATTTCCAAATCTTCAGGCTGGTGCAATAAATAGGTTTCCATTAAGGTACCGGACTCTTTAAACTCTTGCAGATAGAAGAGTGAAATTGCCAATAATTTCTTTAATCGGTAGTCATAGGGATCCGGTAAAAGCGCCTGACGAAATAATTTTTCACTTTGGTCATAAATCTTATTATAGAGACATATCTCACCCAATTTTTTGGCCACAAAATAATTATCGGATTTATCCATCCGGAGATAATGCAATGACCGCATAATGCCATTGACGTCGCCTTTTTCATGATAGATATTGGCCAGTTCTTTATTGGCAACAGGATGAAAAGGATTAATTTCTAAAATTTTCTGAAAATGCAGAGGGTTACGGGTCGCTTGTCCTTTTTTGAGCAAGGATTTTATTTCTGCGCTATTTCCTTCCATACTTTTCAGGTAATTTGAATAGTTTTGCAAATCCTTTTTTCTGCGCCGCGCTTCTTCATCATCGTTACTCAGTATATCGGCATAAATCCAGCGAAAAATTTGAATTTCCTCATCTTTGCCCTGTAAACGGTAGTAATTTTCGCTTAAAAAGGTCTGAAACCGAACAAAACCCCTGGTTTCCGCGATAACGACAATATATTTCGGCGGCCGGCTTTCCAGACTGTGCATAATATTTTCTTCCTCCCGGAAAGGAGCCGGTACATACCCGGTAACACTTGGATGCGGACAAAACAGAGTGTTTGTCGGTGAAGGCCGTTCCGCCCAGAGAAAAATTTCATATTGCGCCCCCCAGACATAAATCTCATCTTCGCTTGTTGTTACTTCCTGTAAGGATTTGCCGATTTTTTCACCCAGCGTGAAAAAGAGCCATTCATTGGGATGATTTATGTACATTAAACCGCGCTGGACTTTTTCCCGTTTAAAAATCCCTCTGACCTCCTTGCTGATCAGTAACAGGCTCAAAATAACAATTACCAATATAATCGGAATTGATAAGATAAAAAATTTATTCCAGACAGCATAAATTCCCAGCGCCGATAAAATGGCCATGGGGGCTGCCACAGGCAGCAAATGATATGGCATGATGTGTTTATTCAGGTAAACGGCTATTAAGGCAAAAATCAGCCAACTACCAATTATAATAACAAAAGTATATACTGAAAAATTTCCAAGAAATATCAGCGGTATGAATATTGTGAAAACCAGTGTCTGGCGAAAAAACTTGCCATATATATCACGGGCAAATTGTTTCTGTTGGGACTGAAACCCTTGATTTTCCTTATCAATATAAACACGACGCTCATCATCAACCGTTATTTCCCGGTCTTTCCTGCCTGCGAAATTTTTCCGTCCATAAAAAATATTGTCTAAATGCATTAAAAAGGCTTTCGGTGTAAGGGAAAAAATTTCGAGAAATTGAGGAAACATCTTTTTTTTGTAAAAATATAATCCCGTAAAAAACAGACCCGGCAAGGCCCCAACAAAAAACAGCAAATAATTAATCCAATTAAAATCGATCAGAGCAATTGAGATAAGTACCGGTGGAAAGGTATTAATATATGCCGATTGTTTGAAAAATAACGCCATAAAACTCATCAGACCGGCCAGAATGAACCCCCAGTTGCCATAAGCAGGGCTTACACAAACCAGGGCAATGGCTAAAGCAGTGAAAGCGCCCTGTTCAATTTCATCACTGGATTGCACCCAGACAAAGGTAGGCAGGGAAACCAGAATACCATAGAGTAAGGTTGCCACATAGGCAAAATTAACCGTTAAAAATGCGGACGAGATAATAAAAACAGCAATTTGTGTCATCAATATGAAAAAAATTGCGCTATAGCGAAATACAGCCCTTGATACAGCAAAAAAGTTTAATAAAAAGGCATACAGCAGCCAGCGTCCCGGCGGATGATTTTCCTGTGTATCTCTGACCGGCATTCTTTGTTTACGCAACCAAAAAAGTCCGTGATACCCATAAATACCAAAATCAGCATCAAGCGGCACTTGCAGATAGGGAATCTTTATCAAGATTGTAAAAAGACATATCAGTGATAAATATAAAATAGCCATAAATTGCTCCGTT
>CAZCHS010000149.1:0-3484 GCA_964498725.1 uncultured bacterium
GTTTCATTGATAAAAGCCTTTTTGCCGGGAAATTTTTCCAGTTCCGCGTCAAAATTACCTTTGCCAAATTCCGCCACACAGGCCATGGCTTTTTTCTTGACACCAATATGGCCAAAGACCATATCATTGACACCGGATGCCATTTTATTGTAAGCGCCGTCAAATTTTTCCACATCTATTTTTACATCGATATCACCGAGGTCGTGTTCCGTTGACATGTGGTTCATTTCAGAAATAAGTTCATTCAAAATATTCCTGGTGGATTCCACGGCATTATTAATTTTACCAAACGCCTCGGCATTTTGTTTTGTATCTTCATCGGATTCCGGCAACGTAAGTTCAAGTTCCAAATCACCTTTTGCCATTTTTGCAAGATTTTCATTTAAACCTTCAACTGCTTCGTCTTGAAAAGCGGCAATTTTTTTTGTCACAGCGGCTGCTTTTTTAACAGCAGTCTGATCATTAATAACTTCCAATGCGCCGATTGTTTTATCGTTCTGGTCTTTGATCGGTACTCCGGAGTATGCGATTTCAAGGTCCATTCCATTGGGATGGGCATCAGTTTCCCTGTAGGATTTTTGTCCGCTACTCATAGCCTGGGAGCAGGCACAATTCTGGGTTTTGCAATCAGATGTTTTAAATTGCTCATAACATTTTTTGCCTTTTAGTTGCTCAGCTGTTGTACCCAGAAGTTCCAACCCTGCATTATTCATATATCGAATGGAATAATCGTTATCAATTATCATAATCGGTGCCGGAACAGAGTTAATATGGCCGACAAGTGTATCTACCAGTGTATTTACGCCACTAATAATCTTATTATAATCACCGTGAAATTTTGATGCGTCACCACTAATTTCAAGATCGCCTCTTATTGAGGCATCTACCAACATCATGGCTTCCGCACCCAATCCGTTAATTGCATCAATACACATATTCAAATTATTCTTAATTTCATTGAAATCACCTGCATAATCATCGGTAATCTTTTCCGGTATGTCGCCTTTGCTAATGCGGTCGATATATTCCGCGGAAACATTCAACGGCCCGATGATAGCATCAAGGGTTTCGTTGAATCCATTTATAAGGCCTTTATAAGAACCTGCAAACTTTTCTGCATCACCTCTGACATCTAGTTTTCCATCAGTGGCAGCATTGGTTAACATTTTTGTTTCATCGGTTAAGTCATCAAGTACATTAATACACATATTCAGATTGTTTTTAATTTCATTGAAATCACCTTTGTATTCATCGGTGATCTTTTCGGGAATATCGCCTTTACTGATACGGTCCACATATTCCGCTGTAACATTAATGGGCGCCACAAAAGCATTGATCAATTCATTCAGGCCTTTGAGCAGATCCTGAAAATCAATAACCACTGCCAGCGGATCAGCGCGGGAGTCCAGCCGTCCGTTGACAACATCTTCCACCAGGCCTTTGATCTGCTGAATAACCTGGGTAATGCTCTTCTGAATGCTGGAAGCCAGAAAAAAGGCCAGGGCGACAAAAATAATACCAATGATGACTGCGAGCATGACAATCGCATTTCTCAGTTCATTGACCGGTTGATCCACTTCCGCCTTATCGATTTCGGCAATAATAACCCACTTGAAGTCCCCAAGGTCTAAGGGCTGGTAAGATGAGAGTACATCATTTCCATTGTAGTCCTTAATAATTTCCGTACCGGATTTTCCGGCCAGGGCTTCTTTGACTGCTTTGGTATCCACACCATTGGCCTGAACAGTTCCTTCAAAGGAAGCTTGGACCGAGTGTCCGGTGGGATCGAGAAAGGAGTCCGAGCGCATCCGTTTATCGGAACCCACCAGGTAGGTTTCCCCGGTTTCCCCCATGCCTTCCCGCTGCTGCATCATATTATTGATGGCGGTCAGCCCGATCTGGTAGACCAGTACACCTTCCAGTCTTCCCTCCGGATTAATAATCGGAGTGGAGACAAAAGAAGCCGGTTCATCGGAGACATCATACCATTCAAAATCTGTCAGCGCTGTCTCTCTTAAACCTTTTTTAAAAGCTTTGCCCAGCGGCGAGCTTGACAACCGGCCGGTTTTTACATTTTTACCCAGGTCGCCTTCTTTGGCTACTGTATAGACCACATCTCCTTCAGGGTTGATAAAGAAGAGATCATAATAACCGTAAATATTGGTGTAGATCTCCAGTTTGGGACCGTGCATAGCGTCCCATTTTTTCCAGGTGTCGCCGTTTAATCCTTCCTGTTTATAAGCGCTGTTAAAGCGATCCATCGCCATTTGCACGGCGGAATTGGCCGCGTAGACTTCCACATCTCCTTTCCGCTCCTCGAAAAAAGAGGATATTTGTGAATGTTTTATGGCGCGAATGGCCGCGAGTTGGTCGAAAGCGCTCTTTTCCAGGGCTTCGCCGGACCGGCCAATACTGATGACTGCCAGAATGATCATAGGGATCAAAACGGCCAGTACCAGACTGCCAATCAACTTGGTTTTAATTGTCATGTTCTTAAAATTCATAACCTTCTCCTTTGTTAAACTTTTCTATCCTATACACACTTTGCTATTTTGTACTAATCAGAAAAACTTATCGTGTCCATATATAATTACCTCCCTGTTCTTTTTTAAATTCCATTTTTTGCCAGAACCGGATAGCTTTAGGCCGTACCCGGTCGGCAATAATTTCCGTATATTTCTGCTTCAGCATTGTAATGGTGGCTTTGGCGATGCCCTGTCGTTCGAATTCCGGAAAAACCGTAATTGAATGGATGGTCATGCGGTTTCCGTCAATGACGGAGCGGATCTTACCCACACGGTCTTTTGACCTCTCGATATTAAACCAGCAATAGCGGCTTCTTTGGGAACAATCGCGACAGATCCTGATGTCTTTATGGTTACATTGGTTTTTCATCATAGTATTTTTAACGGGTTCAAAAAGAAAGCCCGAACACCAGAAAAGAGGTCTTCTGGTCGGGATTGACAATATAAGCGGCGCTGTATCTCTCTTTGGATACTGTGAGTCCGAGATTTACGAGGTTAAACTCAGTATCGACGGTATAAAACCCATTGCCGACACCGGCCACAACCGCGGCGCTCAACTCTTCATGACTATAGATCTCATATCCGGCTTCAAAATAGATCGAATTATCCGGATCATTGCCGGCGACATTCATGGCCGCCAGTAAATTCAACTTATTAAAAGTAGCGCTGCCGCTTAATTCAATAATATGGCCGCCGGTTTCACTGAAATCATCGATCATATCATCACCGGTATAGCCGGGAAAAAAATAATCAGTGATAATGAAAGTAAAATTGTCGAAAGAAAGAGCCGCATAGAGGTCATTCTCATTGCCCCCGGCAGCGCCGATCACTGACCAGGAACCCCAGGCGCCGATTTCCAGCGGCCCCTGAGTAAAACTGATATAGGGCTGAATCGCCGGGGAATTTCCAAAATCACTGCCCCGCCAGACATAGCGGCTAACCGCGTCAGCCCCGAAATC
>CAZCHS010000149.1:3584-5946 GCA_964498725.1 uncultured bacterium
TTCCAAAATCACTGCCCCGCCAGACATAGCGGCTAACCGCGTCAGCCCCGAAATCGAGACTTTCACTATACAAATAATTCCCTGACAATAGCAGGATTACCACAATTATCATGCTTATTAATTTCCTCATCACTACACTCCTTATTTAATATTTATCGGATACCGGTGAATTTTCTTGATGACTTTCAGACTTTCAGCAATTTTTTGATTGCAGTTTTCTGTGATCGGCTGTCCATGACCGGGATAGATAGCGTGGACATTATATTTTGATATTTTTTCCAGACATTTGGCAAAGCCCGGTTCATAATTGCCGTCGGAAAGATTGGTTAACTGAGTATCCCCGGCAAATAATACTCTTTCATTAGGAACATAAAAACAGACGGAATCGGAACTATGCCCGGGGCAGGCAATAGCAATTCCATGCTGGTCCGCTATTCGAATCACTTCACCATCTTTAATAAGATTGGTGACACCGGGAACAGATTTGGAAGCGGCATAGACTTTCGGGTTCCAGCGCTTTCTGATTTTTACGAGGTTAGTGACATGATCGTAATGGTTATGGGTCAGCAGTACCGTCTCAATTTTGGTTTTCCCGACACCGGTGGAAATTTTTTCCAGTTCAGAAAATAAAACAGGGTCCCGCCCGGCGTCAATCAAGGTGTTAATATCTCCCAAAGTATTCCATTCACCCCGAATAAAATATGCGTTTGAAGTGTAAGTACGGCTGTTTTGGGTCAGGTTATAAATCTTCACACTTAAACTTTCCTGTATATCTGGCCATCATCACTGATCCTGACAAAATAATTTTTTAATTCCGACGGCAGCGCCTGAGTCTGTTCCATGGCCAGCAATCCATTGGCTGCCAGAGTTTGATGAAACATCTTGATGACATTCACCCGTTCCTGTGGTTTTAAATGCAGCAATACATTTTTACACATTACCAGCGAATACCCGGTTCCCACCGGTTTTAAGGTCAACAGATCATGCCGGTGATAGGTTAACCGGTTCCTGATTTGATAGTCAATCTCATAATGCTCTGGTTTGCCGTTTTTTTGAAAATATTTTTCAAAAACCGGTTTGGGAATGCGCTTTAACTGATCGTAGGGATAGACGCCATTGGCAATAAATTCGCTAAACAAATTGCTCTTATCAATATCCGTGGCGTCGATCTTCACATTTTTAAAGGCAAAGCGGCCCATATTTTCCGACAGTAAAATGGCTAATGTAAAAGGTTCCGGCCCGTGCGCGCAGCCGGCGTCCCATATTTTTACTTCACGCTTTCCCTGTATGATTGGTACAAGATGTTGAACCGCTAAATTTATGGTGTGCAAATCACGAAAAAAATATGTAAATGCCATTCTATGCTTCTCCTATAGCTATAGAATTAATTAATATTAACTATGCTACCACCTGGGCAACTTCTTTTAAATCGCTTTCTGAAAATATTTTTTCCACATTCAAAAGAATAACGACTTTGTCCTTAACATTGGCCATGCCTTTGATGAATTTGGTGTCCACATCATGACCCAGCGAGGGAGAATCTTCAATTTCCTGGTCAGCAATGTCCTGCACTTCTTTGACATTATCAACCACAACGCCGATCTGTTCCGATTGCCCGTCCTTCTCAATCTCCAGGACAATGATACAGGTTTCCTGGGTATCATCAATGGATTCCATGTTAAATTTTGTCCGCAAATCAATCACCGGGTGAATCGTACCCCGTAAATTAATAATACCCCGCACGTAATCCGGAGTTCTGGGAACGGCGGTAATTTTCATCAGGCCGATGATCTCCACCACTTTTAAAATTTCAATGCCATACTCTTCGGGTCCAAGATTAAAGGTTAAATATTTACCGGCTCTTGATACCTTTTGTTCATCGCTCATAAATACCTCCTGTATGATATATTGGTTTAATAAATTTCGAATCACCAATGACTTATACCAACTTAGCAAATGATATACCACATTTTTCAGAATTCAGAATAATATCCATGAATGCTCCTAAAAGAAATAATTCTTTAATAAAGCAAAATGCTAATGAATAAAAATTACTGCCTTATGGTAGGAAAGAATTTCTAAGTTTATTTTTAATCATTTGAATTAGGTTATAATGATTTACAAGGGTATTATAATATTAAGACACTCTGTTTCCCTTTCAGGGAAAGTCTTGATTCAGGACTCTTATCATAGGGCTTCATTTCATTGCGCCCTATGCTGGGCTATGTTTCCCCGTTGGGGAAATCGGTATCCTGAAGCGCCTTCCCCATCTCGTCATCGCGAGGATACGAAGCGATCTCGATCGATCGAAGTGAACAATACAATCCAAATGGCAAGCATCAAGCAAGACATCGGGATTGCC
>CAZCHS010000150.1:0-4575 GCA_964498725.1 uncultured bacterium
TAATTTTATTCTCTTTGCTTGGAAAATTTGAAAATTCATGAATAATTCAGGTTAATCCCGATAGTTTCCACAGGAAACGTATCGGCGCGAAGCGGGCATTATTCATATTTTTATGAATAATGCAGGTTAAAGTCATGGGATATTCACGAACTTTTATTTGCAATTCATTAAATAAAACCTTAATGTAGAGCTATTCATAATTATATCTAATATGGAGGATAAAATGAGGTTGAAAATAACACTGTTGGGATTACTCTGTTTAACTATCCTTTCCTGTACATTGCTGGAAGAGGTCAACACATCCGATGCCTTTTTGGAATTATACGGCACCAATCCTTATAATATTTATGATGGCGGCGCCAATGGCACAGACGGCAATGATGACGACATTCTTTCCCAGGGCGAAAGTGTTCGAATACAGATCAGGACTAAAAATACCGGCGAAGAAAAAGCCGAAGGAGTTACCGTAAAGGTTACTACAAGAGATGAATACCTCTCCATAATCAATGGTTCCCAGCAAACCCTGGGTGACATGGAAGTTGGCCCAATTTATGAGACGCCCGATGCCAATACCAATGCCAGTATACTGGTGACAGCTCTGCCGGGAACACCCAATGGTCACATCGCTGAATTTGAGGTGGAATTCAAAGATGATATGAATAATAAATGGGATGATGAATTTAGTATGGTAGTCGAACCTATTGGCGCCTCAGTGGGCTTGTATGGAACGAATCCCTATGATATATATGATGGTAGTGCCAATGGCGCCGATGGCAATGATGATGAGCAGGTCGCTCCCGGCGAAACCTTCCGGGTCCATTTGCGTTTTCGCAATCAGGGCAGTGCCAAAGCCATGATGGTCAGAATGCTGGCGCGAACTGACGATGAGTATGTTTCCGTCATCGATGATTCCACCTACACTTTTGGTGATATGGAAGTGGGGCCGATCTACAAGACACCGGATGCCAATACCAACTCTGCCCTGATGCTATCTGCCGCTGCCAATACACCATCGGGACATACTGCCGATATTGACGTGATCTGTACAGATAAATTCGATAATCAATGGACTGACCGGTTTACGATCATTGTTCAATAATATCCAATAAACAACTTTTACAACACCGGATGTAATTATTTCATCCGGTGTTTTTTTTATTATAAATGTTTCCAGAATTATTATCTGAACGCGGATTGACAAGATGCAACTTTATAGTAATAGTATTTGCGCATTGCAATTTCATTCTCCCGGTATACTGACACCATCCTGTTCAAATAATCACAATACTTATTATTTATTTTTATCTCAACGTGCTAAAAATAATCTTATTTCCTTTTTTGTGATGTATCGCAAATTATTTGGCCACCAAAGTGTATTATATTCACACCCGACAACGAAATAAAAATTGAAAACACGAATATGATGAAAACTAACAATAAACTAAAAATGGAGTTGAAAATGATGAAAAAATTAATCGTAGCAATGTTGATGATGTTAACAGTAATGTTTGCCGAAAAGTATGACAGTTATTTTGACAATGGAAATGTAAAACCCCTGGTTTTTTCCGTAATGGACTCAAAAAATGAAGCAGACAATCCAAACTCTGATGTAACCACCAACTTTCACCTGACCCTCTTTTCCGGACGGGTTAAAAATGTTCTGGGTTTACAGCTGGGACTGATCAGTAATGACGTTGCCAATGACTTTATCGGTTATGACGGCACTTTTATCTACAGTCGTGTTGGTGGTAACTATGCCGGTTATCAAACCACCGGTCTTGTCAACCGCGTGGAAGGTGAATTCACTGGCATTCAGGAATCAGGTATTTACAGTTATGTTGGCAAAAATCTACTGGGATTCCAGACAGCAGGTATTATTGGAAAAGTTATGGGCAATGTCAAAGGCGCACAGTTTGCCGGTATTGTCAATGAAACAAAAGATGTAACCGGAGCACAGTTTAGCGGAATCGTCAACAAGGCTGATGATGTTGAAGGCGCACAGTTCACAGGTATTGTTAATAATGCTAAAGACGTAACCGGCATTCAGTCTTCCGGTATCATCAATAATGCCGGTCATGTTAAAGGTGTTCAGATCGGCCTCATCAACCGCAGCAAAAAACTGGACGGTATCGCCATCGGATTGGTCAATGTTTCTGAAGAAGGCTCAGTACATGCCATTGGCTGGGCTGGCGGCGCTGTTGATTATCAGGCCGGTTTGAAATTCGCTCCCAATGATTACTGGTATACAATCCTGACCTTTGGTGATATTCAGAATGATGACGATCTGGGCAACAATCACACTTTCCAGAGTTATATGGGTTTGCAGTATCCTGTGATGTCAAAGGTTTACGTCGCTGCCGATATCGGTACCGGTATCGCCCTTCCCTATAATGTGGAACAATGGGAAAATGAAGAAGATATCTGGGGAATTTTTGAAGCCCGTATTTCCGTTGGGTATAAAATATTTGACAGACTAACAGTCTTTGGTGGTGTTTCCCAGTCTTACTACGGACATGGAGATGATGAAAAATTTGATGACTTTGAAGATATTGAAAGAACCCGCCCCTTTTTCGGAATCCAGTTCTAAATTTAACCCACCCAATCATCACACATCAGCCTCGCAGTATACTGCGGGGCTTTTTTATTCATCAGTGGTTTCTTCATCCAAATGACGCAACTCTTCACTGATCAGTTTTTTCTGCTCCTGATAATTTTTGTAATGATGCATTAATTCCATAATATCATCTCCTGATTGAGGTGCGTTTTTGATTTTGATGCGAATATCACTGATCTCTTTGTCTATTTTATTGAGGATGATCTTCTCAATGCAATCCAGTGCCAGTCCCATCAGAATCTCTTCATCTTTATCTTCCAGGGTTTCCATATCAGCTATTGTTTTGGAAAGCAGATCACGTTCCTGCTTAGCCCAGTCGTGATCATAGAGCGCTTCCGATTTAATCGATTTGTCAGATTTCAGCCGGCCAAGAAAAACCTGCAGAATTTTTTTAGCCACCGGGTGTTGAAAATTTTCCAGGTCTATGTGGTGAAATATAAATTCTATAACGGGTTTATTCTGCAGTAAAACCAATTGCAAAATAGAAAATTCCGCCCGGTCCACAGCTGTTTTAATTTCCGGGACTTTTGCCTCTTCAGATTGCGACTGATCTCTATCAAATCTTGCCGAACGGTTTCGCCTGCCCAGATAATATTTTATCTGACCGAAGAGTCGTTCTTCATTAATGCTCATACTCTCCGCCAGGTTTTTAAGAATAAAATCCCGCACAACATTGTCTTCCACCTCGGAAATTTCTTTGACTATTCGCTCAATAAAAGTGCTTTTCTCCACCGGTGACTGGAGTTTTTCCTGATTTCTGCCCAAAATGAATTTAATGAAATCCGGCGCGGCCTCTATTTTTTGTGAAAAAGTTTCCGGGCCCTGTTCAATCAAATAGGAATCCGGATCGTCTTTTTCCGGCAGCATAATGACACGGACATCAAACCCGGCTTTCAAAAAAATAAACCCGGCCCTGACTGTGGCTTTTTGCCCTGCAGCGTCCCCATCATAACAAAGGTATACTTTCCTGGTAAACCGCTTTAAAACCCGGGCATGGCCGGATGTGAGGGCGGTGCCGGAGCCGGCGACTACATTTTTAAACCCGGTCACAAAAAGTCTCAGAAAATCGGTATATCCCTCCACAACGATGGCGTATTCCTGCTTGCGAATGGCATCCTTGCTGACTTCGAATCCGAATAAAATGTCGCTTTTATTATAAATTTTTGTCTCCGGCGAATTCATATATTTCGCCGGGTCCTCAGGGTCCATAGCGCGGCCGCCAAAGGCAATGGTGCGGCCGGAAATATTCTTGATCGGAAACATGATACGATTGCGGAACCGGTCAAAAAAACCGGAGCCGTCCTTGCGCTCAATAAAGAGCCCGGAAAGTTTCAATAGTTCATTGTTATAAACTTTACGGTTAATATTTTTCAGCAAGTCATCCCATGACGATGTCGCATATCCTATCGTAAACTTTTTGATCACCTCATCGGTAAACCCGCGGTTGTGAAGATACTGCAGGGCAGTCTTGCCTTTAGCTGAAAACAATTGCTTGTGATAGCGCGTTTTCGCATGTTCATGCAATTCGTATAGTTGCGAAATCACACTGGCTTTGACACCATCATCATCGCCTTTTTCCCAGGTAATCGGAATGTTGTACCGCTGGGCCAGTTTCTTAAGGGCTTCGACAAAATTAATTTTATCGTATTCCATAACAAAAGTGATGACGTTTCCGGAGTTGCCACAGGAAAAACAGCGGTAAATTCCCTTGGAGGGTGAAACACTCATGGATGGTTTATGATCATCGTGAAAGGGACAGAGGCCAAAATAGTTGGCACCCCGGCGTTTTAATGTCACAACTTCAGATACAACATCCAGTATATCTGCGCGCGCTTTGATCTGTTCTATCGTTGATTCCGGTATTTTTACCAAACTGTGCTACTCCTCACTCCTTTATTCCTTTCAGATTCTACTCCTTTCAAATGGTTGCAGACCTTTGAAATGGTGTTCTTGAAATATCC
>CAZCHS010000150.1:4675-5884 GCA_964498725.1 uncultured bacterium
TCTGTAGAAAAATCATTTTTATTCATTCTCATCATCAATTATTCCAAATTTGCCAGTTGCGCCAACCATTGCGAAGGTCTATGACCATTCGCAAGGTTTCCGGCTCTACTCCTTTCAAATGGTCGCAGACCTTTGAAATGGTGTTCTTGAAATATCCTCTGTAGAAAAATCATTTTTATTCATTCTCATCATCAATTATTCCAAATTTGCCAATTGCGCCAACCATTGCGAAGGTTTTCAACCATTCGCAAGGTTTCCATCTCTACTCCTTTCAAATGGTCGCAGACCTTTGAAATGGTGTTCTTGAGATATCCCCTGTTAAAAAAGCGAACTTATCCATTACCCCAAATATACTCTTCAATTTTTTCAAGTTCCTTTTCAATCTCAAATTCTTCAAAAGTTTTTAAATAATTTTCAATACTACCAAAAGTTTCAATATAAAAATCCGGACAAATTAAAGAATTCTCATCCAATCTGGAAATGGAACAATATTTTCTTTGAAATTTATTATTTGGATTATTGTGAATATAATGTGCGATTAAATTGTAATAATCTTCATTGCCGATCTCTTTTGTTTTTATTCGACTTTCAAAGATAGTTCCGGTTCGATTGTATTTTCGATTAAAATATTGCACATAGCGATTGAAAATAAATTGAAACCATTTTGCAATTGGCTTCTCACTGACTTGTTTCATAAAAAAATGAAAATGATTCGGCATAAGTGCAAAAGCATACAGGGAAAAATAATCTTTGTGATCTGAACTTAATATGTAATGCATTAACTTTTCATAATCTTCTTCTGTATGAAAAATCTTTTCTTTATTGCAACCGCGGTTATAGATGTGATAATATTTATTTATTTCTGTTTGCATTGGTTACCAGCATTTAGTACAACCATTCGCAAGGTTTCCGGCTCTACTCCTTTCAAATGGTCGCAGACCTTTAAAATGGTGTTCTTGAGATATCCCCTGTTGAAAAATCATTTTTATTCATTCTCATCATCGATTATTCCAAATTTGCCAATTGCGCCAACCATTGCGAAGGTCTATGACCATTCGCAAGGTTTTTTAAAATTTTACGATCGTCGCGCCGGCCCCGCCACGGTCAATATTATCAAAAAAGTATTCCCGTACACCAGGATAGTCGCGCAGTAAATTCTGCGTCATTTGCTGCAAAGCACCGGTTCCTTTCCCGTGAACGATCTGCACT
>CAZCHS010000151.1:0-5726 GCA_964498725.1 uncultured bacterium
AGCACCAAGAAAAAAGGAGAAATTATGCTCTCAATAAAATTAGCGTGGCGAAATTTAATTGGCGCGGGCCTGAGGACATGGCTAAATGTCTTTGTCCTGTCACTGTCATTTCTCGTCATCATTTGGTTCAAAGGTTTTCTGGCCGGTTGGGACCGTCAGGCGCGACAGGATACCATCAACCAGAAAATCGGCGGCGGCGTCTACCGGCAGGAAAATTATGATCCCTATGATGTTTTTACATTGGTGGATTCCCATGCAAAATTGCCTTCCGCAATGCGCTCCGCAGAGAAAAAAGATCAACTGACACCAATATTGATAGCTCAGGCGACAATCTATCCTGATAACCGTGTTCAGACAATTTTGATGAAGGGTATTAAACCCAACCAGAAAATCCTGGATTTACCGACAGAAAAGCTATCAAAAGAGACCGCAGCTGTTCCAGCCATCATTGGGGCCAACATGGCAAAAAATAATGATCTGAAGATTGGTGAACAGGTGACCCTTCGCTGGCGTGACGCGAATGGTACTTTTGATGCCGATGAAGTGGAAATCGTTCACATTTTTAAAACCAATGTGCCTGCCATTGACAACAGCCAGGTCTGGATACCGCTCTCGCATGCCCGCGATATGCTGCAAATGCCGGGCGAGGCCACCATTGCTGTTACAGCTCAGGAGACTGGTTATCAGGGCCAATTTCAAGGGTGGAAATTCAAAGATCAAAATTACTTGCTACAGGATATTAATGAAATGATCAAAATGAAAAGTGTCGGCGGATATATTATGTGGCTGGTCCTGCTTTCATTAGCCTGGCTGGCAATTTTCGATACCCAGGTGCTCTCCATTTTTCGTCGCCAAAAAGAAATCGGCACTGATATCGCACTGGGAATGACCCGCGGTCAGGTGATCAAAATTTTTACTGTCGAAGGGGCTATGAATGGTGTTTTGGCAGCGATACTGGCGGCAATCTATGGCACACCGCTACTTTATTTGCAGGTAAAGCATGGTTTTGCCATGCCGGAAGGCTCCGAAGGGATGGGCATGGCATTATCCGAAGTGATCTATCCCCATTATAGTCTGGGTATGATTCTAATTACCACCGTGATCACCCTGGTTTCCGTCATTATCGTCAGTTATTTACCCACTCGCCGCATTTCTAATATGAAACCAACCGATGCAATCCGGGGGAAATTACAATGATAAAATTTGTTTTTAAAGGTATTCTACGGGATCATCATCGCAGTCTGTTTCCGGTCTTGATCGTTACCATTGGTGTCGCTCTTACAGTTGTTGCCCATAGTTGGGTTTTTGGCGTGTTTGGCGACATGATTGAATTCAATGCCAAATACAAAACCGGCCATGTTAGTGTTATGACTCACGGCTATGCGGAAAATATTGATCAAATGCCCAATGATTATGCGCTGGTTGGCGTAGACAGCCTGGTCAATATACTGAATAAGGAATTTCCAACACTCCGTTGGGCTGAACGGATCCATTTCGGTGGCCTGATTGACATTCCAAATGAAGAGGGTGAAACCAAAGTACAGGGACCTGCAATGGGATTAGCCCTGAATATTTTGTCAGACAAGAGCCGTGAAATTGACCGGTTAAATCTGAAAAATGCCCTTCAACGCGGACAATTACCCCAAAAACAGGGGGAAATCTTATTAAGCGAACTGTTCGCTTCAAAACTGGGTGTGAATCCCGGTGACATGGCGACTATCATTACATCAACCATGTACGGTAGCATGTCCATTAAAAATTTTGTCGTATCCGGTACTGTTGAATTTGGTGCCCGCGCAATGGACAAAGGAGCAGTTGTCGCAGATGTCAAAGATGCTCAATACATGCTAAATATGACTGACGCGGCCGGCGAATTGCTCGGTTATTTTCCGGAGCACTACAATTCAAACCGGGCCACAACAATTAAACAGCAGTTCAATGATACTTATTCTAATCCGGAATCTGAATTAAGCCCGGTAATGCAGACCATAGAAGACGATCCCTTTCTGGGTGATTATATTGAGATGGGTGAATCCATGGCCGGAATTCTGATCTTCGTCTTTATCCTGATTATGTCGATTGTACTCTGGAATTCTGGATTGCTCAGCGCCTTGCGCCGCTACGGTGAAGTTGGTGTCCGCCTGGCACTGGGAGAATCAAAACATCATATCTATGGAACATTGATCATTGAATCGCTGATCATTGGTGTCATCGGTTCCATTTTGGGTACCGGAATCGGATTGATTTTCGCCAACTGGTTGGAACAGGGAATTGATATTGGTTCCATGCTGCAAAACAGCACGATCATGATGCCATCGGTTTTCCGGGGACAGATCACGCCGCAGACCTATTATATCGGCTTTATTCCCGGCATTTTCTCAACGGTACTTGGGACAATGCTGGCCGGGATTGGTATTTACAAACGACAAACCGCACAATTATTCAAGGAGTTGGAAACATGAGAAAAATATTTTTTATATTACTGTTATTTATACCATCATTATTCAGCCAGCAAAAAACTGCTGATGAAATACTAAAAAAAGTTGATGAAAATATGGTAATGGATGAAGCTATCACGGAAACCAAAATGATTATTCACGGACGGACAAGAAGCCGCACCATTACAGCCAAATCCTGGATACAAGGGGAGGAAAAAGCCCTTGTTGAATATCTTTCTCCTCCTCGTGAACAGGGGAAGAAGATGCTTAAAACCAAAGACAAAATCTGGATTTACACACCGGAGCCGACGGACAGGATCATTACCATATCCGGCCACCTGCTGAGACAATCGGTAATGGGTTCTGACCTTTCTTACGAAGATATCACGGATAACTCCAGTTTAATCGAGAACTACGACGCTACATTACTGGATGACGAAACAATCATGGACCGTGACTGCTGGGTCATGAAACTGATCGCGAAATCTGAGGATATTGCTTATTACAAACGAAAAATCTGGATTGACAAAGAACGGTATCTGCCCCTTCGCGAAGAGCGGTATGCGAAAGGTGGCAAATTACTAAAGACCACTAAAATCACCGATGCTTTTCAACAAAATGGCCAATGGGTACCGAAACACATGTTATTCAAGGATGAATTATCCAAGGGCAAAGGCACGGAATACATTATTGACTCTATTGATTTTGATGTTGATATACCGGATCACTATTTTACCAAGGCAGGATTGAAGCGCTAGCCGGGGCTATTTTTTGGAGTGAACCCAACCGTTACGCCGGACAGGCCCGTCTTCGTCCTTCGGATTACGCCGGACAGGTAGGTAGGTTAAGAAGCATGTCGGACAAATTTCCTGCGGTATTGGTCATAAAATTGACCGGTAGTGACATTTGACTAATCGGCATTCCGGTACAAATAAAAATTTCTAACCACGAAATATTCGAAATAGTGCCAGGTTACCGCCTGATATGGACGGGTAGGCCTCACTTTGTATGAAATGACATCTTAAGGGCAAGGTCTTTTCAGGAACACCATTTCAAAGGGTGCTGCCCATTTGAAAGGAGTGAAGTTGTCCCAATCTCGAACGATCGGAGAAATGAACAGTAACCATGAGAGCATCACTCAGGACATCGAGATTGCCCGCCAGAGGCGGATAAACCCGCCTGCTCCCGAAAGGGCGGGCAGGCTTCATTCGCTCCGCTTCTTCGCAATGAACAGAGACTTTTTTACCAGCGGAAGAACCGTTCACATTGTTCCTGATATTGCCACTAGTTCCTCGAGAGAATGGGACTGACGTGGCCGAGCCTTATCTGGCGATGGTCAAAAATTGTAACGGATAACCATAAATTTTCAACCACGAAACAAACGAAATAAACGAAAGTATATAATCCGGGCACAGATAAATGTGAAACTTCTCTTCACCAAACGCCCGCTTGGTAAAGTACTGATATGATGATTGTGGTGTGAGGCGGGCTTTCCAAAGAGGACTTTCGGAAATAGGATAAATGGGTTGATTCCTATTTTTGTTGAACCTAAATTATTTTAAGAATTGTCTGGAGTAATTTGTGATATTAGATCAAAGTATAAAAACTCAAATTGTAGAAAAAATTAAAGTAGTAAATCCTGAAAAGATTATTTTATTCGGCTCTTATGCTAAGGGTGATGCTAAACCGGATAGTGATATTGATATAATGGTTATTCAGGATATTAATGATAGAGATATTCGAAAAAAAAGATTGGAAATCAGAAAATTGTTGCGTCCAATTATTTTTGAAAAGAGCGTTGGATTTGATGTTATTGTTGATAGTGAAGAGAATGTTATGTACAGAATCAATGAAGTTCGAGACCAGTTTTATAGTGATATTCATCAAAATGGAATAGTAATCTATGATAAATGAAAAGTATGGTCATGAATGGTTTGAGTTGGCTGTAAAGCATTTATCAACTGCACAGATTCTTTATGATGCAAACCATTATACTGATATTATTGGCATTGAACTACAGCAATCTATTGAAAGATATTTAAAAGCCTTGCTGGCATATTACTCGTTTAAGATTCCCCGAACCCATGATCTGGTAGAAATATATAAGTCCCTTCAAGATATTCTCCAGTTTGATGAAGACCACCTGGAAATTTTGGATATTGCCACTACATATTTTACCGATACAAGGTATCCAGGCAATAATTATTTTCATCCGGACAGAAAAGAAATTCAAAGAGTATTATTTTTTGTTCGGGAACTTGATAAAATCGTCTCTGATATTATTGTTGCTAAATAAACAAGAATTAAGAATCTCAATGTTTAAACTACATTATTTATAAAAAATATGAACAGTGCCCGCTTCGCGCCGATACGTTTCCTTCCGCCAGAGGCCGGATGTTCCAGTGGAAAGTATCGGGATTAACCTGAATACCATTCTATGAATTTTCCAAATTAGTTTTTAATATCTGTTTGGTAAACTGTTAACTTTATTTGTTTTGCTTGAAGAATTCGAAAATTCGTGAATAATTCAGGTTAAATTGCTGAGTGTGGATTGTAAGATGTTGATTTGACCAATAACAAAGTGTATATTCTCTATATAAAACAGAGGTGTGTATGTTGAGAGAAATTATAAAAGTAAAAAACGCAGAATATACTATTCATATACCGGAAGAATATTTTGGCCGGGAAGTGGAGATTTTGATACGGCCTTATTTAGAAAATACTGTTTGTGAAGAAGAAGTCCGATACTGGCAAAAGGTGGGTCGAAAATCATTAGAAAAAATTTGGGATAATGATGAGGATGAGGTCTATAGTGAATTATTATAAAGGTGATGTTGTATTATTCCCTTATCCATTCACAAATCTTAACACCAAAAAAGTCAGACCTGCGGTTATTATTAGTAATCAAGATGTAAAATATACAGATGTTTTTATTGTGCCTTTAACAAATAAGACTTTTCACCTGTCTGATGGAGAATTTGTACTATCAAAATGGCAACAAGCAGGATTAAATATTGAAACTGCAGTTAAAAGAGGCTGCTATCTTGCAAACAGTGATATAATTTTGAAAAAAGTTGGTGAGTTAGTCAAAGAAGATTTAAATCAAATAGAAAACTCTCTGAAAATATGGCTTGATTTGAAATAATATTCTATTGTGAAAAACTCAATACCAATTCTAACTGCATTATTCATAAAAATATGAACAGTGCCCGCTTCGCGCCGATACATTTCCAGCAGAAACTATCGGGATTAACCTGAATATCATTCTATGAATTTTCCAATTCATCT
>CAZCHS010000152.1:0-5501 GCA_964498725.1 uncultured bacterium
CTATATCAAGGTTAATAAATATCCCGAAATTGATCCACCCAAGACCAGAAAAGCACTGTTGATTTTTTTGAATCTTAAAATAGCCACAATACTTACTAGCGCAATGATTACAGTCCGCCAGTCCGTGAGTGTTTCCCGCCCCATCTTGATAAGCACGGTTAGAATTACAGCCACAGCGCCAATATTGACAGCATCCAAAAAGGCCGACATGATTTGAGATTTTCGTAATTTGGGAATGATCGGGTTGACCAGGCCTACCAGCAGGAAAGAAGGTAGAAAAATCCCAATTGTGGCAGCCAGCGCGCCTGAAAGCCCACCCAGTTGCCAGCCAATGAACGTGGCAGTTGAAAGCACCGGACCGGGAGTAAATTGTCCCACGGCCACAGCATCCATGATCTGTTCGGTAGACAGGATGCCGGTTTTCACCAGTTCCGCATCCAGAAAAGCAAACAACACATATCCGCTACCATAAAGCAAAGCGCCAATTTTCAAAAAAGTGCCAAAAATCCTGGCAGTCGCCATGTTCACTTTTGGCGCCGCTTGCAACAGAAATAATGGGATGATAACATTTGTCATATTTCGGGCATTTTTGATAAAATAAAGCAATATACCGGCAAATCCACAGGCGAAAAGGGCCACAATTTCACTTAATCCCAATAATCCCGCGCCTAAAGTCAGGGCGCCGAGAATGCCAAGTTCTATACTTTTCAGGGCTTTTTTACCCAGTTTGTAAACGGCGGAAATAATGATGGCAATAACTGCCGGTTTGATACCATAGATAAAAGGCTGAACATCGGGCAATTGTCCATATTGCTGATACAGCCACGCAAAAACCGAGGTGATCACCACCGCCGGAAACAGGAATGTGATGCCGGCAATAAACAGACCGGCCCAGCCGCCGCGTTCATGCCCGCAATGCATCGTCATTTCCGTGGAATTCGGCCCCGGAATCAGATTGGTGGCGCCGACCAAATCCAGAAAATGCTCCTGGGACATCCATTTGCGTTTGGTCACCACTTCATCTTCCATCATAGCGATATGGGCCGCCGGACCGCCAAAAGCAATGGAACCCAGTTTGAAGAATAATGCCGCGATTTCTTTGAGATTATTTTCTTTCTTCATCCTTTTTTCTTTTATCGTTGTATTTTTTAAAAAAGGCTTCGATACTGTTGGCAATTTCCTCAGCCGAGGCATCTTTCAGATCACCAAGTTCGCCGGACTCAAAAGCGCCGGAGAATTTATCCATGGCAGTGTTAATGATTTCCCGCTTTTCCTGTAATATTTTTAGTTTTCTCGTTTCCCAGTACTCGCCTTCGTCATGAACTTCCAGATCATGGAAATATTTCTTCTTCAGATATTTCAGCAGTTCCACAATCCAGATATGAACCGAGATTTCCGCGAATTGCGTTTTACAAAATACCCAATCCATGGCTTCGACAGTCTCTTTATCTATAATTGACATCTGTCGGAAAAATGAACTCAATTGACCAGATGGATCGACGGTAAAATTGATCGGTTCACTACCCGGCGGAATGATAGCAATTCCTTTCAGCCCGAGATTTCCGTCCATATTGAGGGATCTGTCTTTAATTTCTTGTGTATAATGTAATTCTTCATTCCAGTCATCATCAAATTTGACATAATTCCAGCCCATGGATTTGGCCAGGTCGATAAGTTCTTCCTCTAATTCCGGCAGTAATGAAATATTGTTTAGCCTGCCCCTGTAATGAATTGTTACGCCCATAACCCTTCTCTTCTAAAGCCATTTCTTTTTACGGAAAAATATCACCATGATCACGCCGACTAACGCCATTATTCCGAGCACACCGAAATACCCCCATTTCCAGCCCAATTCCGGCATGTACTGAAAATTCATACCGTATATACCGGCGATAAAAGTCAGTGGAATGAAAATCGTAGCAATAATGGTCAAAACTTTCATCACTTCATTCATACGATTACTGGTACTTGATAAATATATATCCAGCATGCCGCTGAGAATATCCCGGGAAGATTCCAGAGCATCCATGACCTGGATGGTATGGTCATAAACATCCCGGAAATAGAGTTGTGTGGATTCGGTAATGATCGGTGATTCCCGCTGTTCCAGGCTGCGAACCACTTCACGTAATGGCCAGACGGATTTGCGCAAATAAATAAGATCGGTTTTCAGGGTATGGATTTTTTGCAATGTTTGCGGAACCGGATCATCGAGGACTTCATCCTCCAGGCCTTCCAGGTTTTCACTGATGGTTTCCAGGATTGTAAAATAATTATCCACAACAGCATCCATCAGCGCATAGGCCAGGTAATCGGCTTTGCGGTTACGAATTTTACCCAGCCCCTCCTGAAGCCGGGTGCGAATGGCGTCAAAAACATCGCCTTCCTGTTCCTGGAAGGAAATCACGGTATTATCGGTGATAAGTAAACTCACCTGCTCGGTTTGAATGGTGTTGTTTTGAGTGTCAGGGTAAAGCATTTTCATAACAATGTACAGGTAATCGCCGTAATCATCGACTTTCGGCCGTTGCCCGGTATTGACAATGTCCTCCAAAACAAGGGAATGTATGTTGTAGATTTTGCCGATTTTCTGGATGATTTCAGTTTGGTGAACGCCGTCAATATTGAGCCAGGTGACTTTTTTGCTTTGGTCTTTTGACGGCAGTTTATCCAAATCTGTAATGGTCCCGGTTTCAAAGGTTCCCTGATCATACTGAATCAGCTTGATTTTGACCGGCTGCTCCTTGGCATCGCCGACATGGACCAGGGTACCAGGCGGCAGTCCTTTTTTCCGCGATAATTTTTTCATGAATCGTAACATGGGTAGTCCTTTTTCGATTTGATTTATGGGATTACTTTTTAGCAAGTATTATACATCCTCCGGCCGGCACAGTGACCACGATAGTTTTATTGCCGTTAATTTCTTTTACTTTTATTGAATTTCCAATCTGTTGCCCGTCAGTTGAATAGATGTAGTTAAACTCATCTTCCGGTTGATGGAGAGTGCCGTCAACCATTGTTGTAATATTTTTTGTCTCTGTGATATTACAATTGATTATCAGAATAAATTCTTCCTGGTTAAAAATCCTGGCCCAGGAAATAATGCCGGTATGGCGGCCTTCTCCTAATTTGTGGGGAAGTTCAAAATTATTATTATCGTAGGAAATTTGGCGTTGATATACTCGGCCCTGGCTAAGGGCCTGATGGCCTTGTCTGATGTTATTTAATTTTGATAATTCCTGATAGATATTGTTCTCCTGATCAAAGAAATGTTTTCCCCGGCTTCGAAAGGCCCCGAAATCAGACTCAAACATTGTCTCCCTGACGAATTTATCACCATCGCCGGCGCCATCAAAAGCCTGCTCTGTTCCATAGTAAATACAGGGAATTCCGGGTGACATGAGGTTTAAAAACAATGCGTTTAACAGCAGGCCGGCGGTCTCTTTATCAGAACAAAATCTGCTTTTTTGTCCACCCTGTACTACCATATCGTGGTCATCGAACATAGTAACAACATTATCTTTGTACCATTTATTTTCATCTTCACCCAGCAGGTCGGAATTTTTAAATATATTGAAAAATTCATCGGGATCCAGGTAGCCTTTGGCAACATTCTCAAGTTTATCTGGAATTTTGTTGATGCCTAATGCCGCATCAATGCCGGTAATATCAAGCATCTTAATGGCGAATTCCATACCGCCGGTTACTTCACCAAAGACATAGAAATTATTTTTCCCAATTGATTGGGTAAACTCATGAATTTCGGTCATAAAGTACCGGGTGGCGCCGGGATAAAGGTGTTTGACAGTATCCAGCCGAAAGCCGTCAAGGTCGGCAACCGCAATCCAGTATTTATAGCATTCAGTAATGATTTTCAAAGCTTCTGACGGGTTGAAATTGTTGTATTCTCCCTCGCCTGTATGAATATTTTTCAAAGAGAAAAAATCACCTTCGATATATTCCGGATCATTGTCCCAGTTATTGATTTGTCCCTTGCGGGAAAAGGTGTCCGGTGTCATCAATTCAACAGGCCAAATTCCGCTATCCATATCCAACTCGTCGGCATTGCTGAACTCAACAGGGATAGTCGGGGCACCGGTTTTATCATTGAAGGCTTTTATAGGGTATTGTTCTTCTGTGTAATTAGGCGATTGATGGTCATAGGTAAAGACATTCCCGGTATGATTCAATATGATGTCCATAATGACATAGATGCCAAGTTTATGGGCTTCTTCCACTAATTCCTTTAAATCCTGCTCATTGCCGAAATGGGGGTCAATGGCCAGGAAATTTTGAATCCCGTAACCGTGATAGCTATTCTCAAAAGCCACCTGTTTTAAAATAGGGCTCATCCAGATCGCTGTGATACCCAGCTCTTTTAAATAACCTAACTTGCTTTTTAATCCCTGCAATGTGCCGCCAAGCCATTTGTCCCCCTGCTCCAGCCATTGTTGTTTGCTTTCTTCATTTTTAAGAGCATTTTCATAATCAGTATCCGGATTGTACAAATTTTTTTCTTGTCCATTTGAAAATCTATCCACCAGTAAAAAATACAGGGTTTCATCTTCCCATTTAAGAGGTGATGGATGATAGGAGCGATTTTTTATAATTTCTTTAAAATTAACTTCTTCTATACTGCGCATTTGTTTCTCCTGGATTAAGATTATTTACGTAAGAACTTAATCATATATTAGTAATAAATAAATGCCATGGAAGAATATTGTATTATTTTTGTTCGGGATGCTCTTCATCAGGTTGAAACCAGGTGCTAATCGGAATTTGCAGAATTTCCATATTCGTTTTTGATTTTACCGGATTGAAAATAACAACATTTTAAAAATGTTGGAATTTAAAACAATTGCGATCAATTATCTATTTTAATAAATTGTTAAAAAATAAGAGGCGTCCAATGACAACTACGGCTGAAAAAATATATGAGCAGGCACTTGAACTCCCTGCAGAAGATCGAATGGAATTGATCGATAAATTGTTAATCAGTGAAAATCTTCCAACCCAACAGGAAATCAATCAAGCCTGGAGTAAAGAAGTCGAAAGACGAATTCAGGAAATTGAAAATGGCGATGTTGAATTAATACCCGGCGATGTTGTTTTTGAGAGAATCAATAAAAAATACAAAAAATGAAATACTATTTTCATCCTTTGGCAGAACAGGAATTCGACCAGGCCATTAAATTTTATGAAAATGAGCAAAGCGGATTGGGGATTGAATTTTCCAGGGAAGTTTACGCTGCAATTCAGACTATTAGCAAATATCCTGAGGCATGGACTCAAATTGATAAAAAGACAAGAAGATGTTTAATACATCGATTTCCTTTTGGTATTCTCTACAGAATTGTAAATAACAAAATTAGTATAATGGCAATTCATCATTTGAAGAAAAAACCAGGGTATTGGGACGTCCGCTGAAGCGGACGGCTTAGAGTGATGGGGGCTTGCCATCACCAGGTTGAAACCTGGTGCTATTCTGAAATTGTAGAACG
>CAZCHS010000153.1:0-5436 GCA_964498725.1 uncultured bacterium
TGGCTGATGTTGGGCGCGATTGGTATGTTTTTGTTATTAAAAATGTTGGGTTTTAAATGGTATATCAGTATGATCGGAAGCCTGGCATTTATTTTCTGGCCTCATATGCAGGGGTTGATCGAAGTAGGACACAATGCAAAGGTACGTGCTGTCTGCGCCATGCCGCTGGTAATATTTGGCTTTATCAATTATGTGAAAAAACGGGATTTTATTTCATTGCTTTGGTTCACGCTTTTCTTTTCATTAATCTTCCGGACCCAGCATTACCAGATTATTTTCTATACACTCGTGGTTTTACTGGGGATTGGTATTTATTACATTGTTACTTGGGTGAAAGAAAAGAAATATGCCCAATTGGGAAAAACTGTTGCTCTTTTTATCGGCGCCATGATATTTTCAATCCTAATGTCTGCCCAACCCTTATTCGTCGCCAAAGAATACACACCCTATTCCACTCGTGGTGGCAATGCCATTAATCTGAATGAAAAACCGGCGGAGCAAGCCAAAAAATCCGGTGGAGTGACTTTTGATTACGCCACACGTTGGTCTTTTTCGCCGAAAGAATTAATGGCTTTGATCTCACCGCGATTCTATGGCGGTACCAGTAATGAAATGTATGAAGGGAAAAGCGAACCCCGGCTAAGCGGGCGTAAATTACCCACCTACTGGGGAGATATGCCCTTTACGCAATCTTCTGAATATATCGGTATAATCATTGTCGTGCTGGCGGTTTTTGGTGTTTATGCCAATCGTAAAAACGGGCTGGTCATCACCTTTTCGGTGTTGGCGTTGTTTTCATTGCTGCTTTCCTTCGGGCGGCATTTTCCGCCGTTATATAAGGCTTTATTCTATTATTTGCCTTATTTTAATAAGTTCCGGGCGCCCTCCATGACGTTGATCCTTTTTACATTTAATGTGATTGTCTTGTCAATGTTTGGGCTTAAATCAGTACTGGCAATCGATTCCAAAGAGAAATTGAAACCCTTTCTTTACATTTCCGGATTTTTCGCAGCATTGGGAATCCTTTTTGTAATTGCGCCGAATCTATTATCCTACTCCGGCGCTTCCGATGCCCGCTACAATCCCCAGGTGTTAGGCATGATCAAAAACATTCGCAAAGAAATGATGCAGACTGATACCTTAAGAATGCTTGCATTTCTGGTCGGATTTATAGCGCTCGTTGTATTGTACGCATTACGGAAGATAAGAAAAGAACTGTTAATGCTGGGAATTTTTGTGTTGGTGGCTGTGGATTCCATCTCTGTCAGTTATCGATTTATCAGTACAGCGGACTTTTTTAATAAGAAAAGCGCGGAAAGACGCTATTTCCGTAAAACCGAATTTGACGAGATTATGCTGCAGGATGATGATCATTATCGTGTAATTGAATTAGGCCAGGGATTTACATCAAATGATCTCGCTTACAGACATCAGTTAATCAGCGGATATTCCGCCATAAAACCGCAACTCATACAGGATATTTTTGACAACAATCTGTATAAAAGCAATGATGCGAAATTACCGGTCAATCTCGACGTGATCAGTATGATGAATGGCAAATATATTATTAGTCCCGGGCAAGTAGATCATCCGGCATTGCAGGCGCTCTCATTTAATGAACAACAGAAAAAGGTGCTTTATCTCAATAAAGAGGTATTGCCAAGAGTTTATTTTGTAAACAGTGTCAAAGCATTATCCGATGAAAAAGCAGTAGTGCGATTCATGAATACCGATGAGTTTCAGCCCGACAGTATTGCCCTTGTCACAGATGACGAATTACAAGATACCTACACAGCTGATGGAACTGTTGAAATAACGGATTATTCACCGAACACAGTCTCTTTAACGGCCAGTAATAAGGGCCCGGCCTTTTTAGTTTTAGCAGAAGCCTATTTTCCCATTGGCTGGCAATGTACAGTTAATGGTGACGAAACAAAAATATACCAGGTGAATCATGTTCTTCGTGGTATCGAATTACCAGCCGGAGACCATGACATTAAATTCACCTTTGAGCCCAAAAGTTATCAGCGGGCTAATGCTATTTCGGTTTTTACGACTTACCTGGTATGGGTTCTTTTGATTGGTATGCTCATTAAAAATAATAAAGAAAAAATCTTGTCTGTCATTAATAAGAAAAAGAGTAATTAACATTATAGAGGACGACTATGCTGAGTTTAAAAGCGATTAATAAAACTTTTAATCAGACGAAGGCCGTTCAGAATATGAATCTGGAGATCAGGCCGGGATCAATTTACGGACTTTTAGGACCCAATGGTGCCGGGAAGACAACAACGATTCGCATGATTATGGATATCATTAAACCGGACTCCGGCGAAATTTGGATCAATGATCATCGAATACAAAAAACTGATTATGATAAAATTGGCTATCTGCCGGAGGAGCGCGGCCTTTACCAGAAAAGTAAGCTCAAAGAAACAATAGGGTATTTTGCTGAATTAAAAGGATTGTCGGTACGGGAAGCGCATAAAAAAGTCGATGAATATTTGGCAAGATTTGATCTTTCTGAGTATGCGGATCGTAAAATCCAGGAATTGTCCAAAGGAAATCAGCAGAAAGTCCAGTTCATTATCGCGATTATCAGCGAGCCCCAACTGGTCATATTGGATGAACCTTTTTCCGGCCTTGATCCTGTAAATCAGATTCTCCTGAAGGACATTATTAAGGAAATGAATGGCAAGGGAACCACAGTCATCTTTTCTACCCATCAAATGGAGCAAGTGGAAAAAATGTGCGATGATATTTGCCTGATCAACAGAGGTCAAATTGTTCTCGAAGGAAACTTGAAAATTCTCAAAAAAAATTACGGTTCAAAAACGGTTGAACTTGATTATGATGGGGATATAAAAGCCCTTGAAAACTTAAAAACGATCAACACTATCGAATTAAATGATAATCATTTATTCGGAGAATTAAAAAGCGATATCAGCATTAATGATGTTTTAAATGAATTAATCACTAAAGTTACAGTCAAGGAATTTAAGATCAATGAACCGTCGCTTGAACAAATATTTATTGAACAGGTAAAGAAGTAAACCAGGGTTTTATGATGAGAAATATTATAACTGTTGCCAAATGGGAATTTCTGACCAGGCTTAAATCAAAATTATTTTTAATTTCTTCTGTTCTCTTTCCGCTGCTTATGGTTGGTTTTATGATCTTACCATCACTGATCATGACAAAGGTTGATACAGAAAGCAGACTGATCGGAATCGTGGACAGTACTGATTATTTAGCCGAAAAAATCAAGCATAACCTAACTGAAGATTATAAACTGAATAATGGCAAACAAAAATACCAGGTCATGATACTTAAGAACAATGAAATTGATTTTGCCAATACCTTACTGGATTCTTCAGTCATCGATGGCTACCTGGTGATTCCGGCCAATGTTCTGGACAGCAATGCCGTGCGCTATTACTCAAAAACCCTGGGGGACTTCAAAGGCGTGGCTGAGATTCGTGGCACTGTGAATAATATCATCAGCCGCGAACGGATGCTAGCAGCGGATGTCAATCCGGATTTGGTTGATCAGCTGACCCGGCGGATTAATTTCATCACGCTGGAGCCGGGGAAAACCGAAGAAACCAATGAACTTATTTCTTATTTCACACCGCTGATATTTGTAATGATGCTTTTTTTTACGATTTTTATGACTTCACAAATATTATTGCGGAGTGTCTTGCAGGAACGCTCCAACAAACTGGTGGAAACCTTATTGTCATCGGTCAGTGCCGGAGAATTAATGAGCGGAAAAATTATCGGGCTTGGTTTACTGGGCCTGGTGCAATTGCTGATCTATTTACTGATTGGCCTGGCTGTTTCGACTTATAAAGGAATGGACCTGGTAACCAGCATTGATATACTTTTCTTCCTGGTTTATTTTGTTTTTGGTTATTTGTTGTATTCTGCAATTTTTGCAGCTATTGGGTCGATTTTTGACAATGAACAGGAGGCCCAGCAGGTGACTTCAGTAATGTCGATCATTACAGTTGTGCCGATCATGCTGTCTTCTTTTGTCATTGCTAATCCCAATGCGACACTGACAGTCGTATTATCTTACATTCCTGTAATGACACCCTTTTTTATGATTTTGCGAATTGGCGTGGAAATGCCGTCAACAGTTCAGATCATTACCACATTATTGGTTTTGATTGCTTCTGTGATCGTGACGATTTATATTGCCGGGAAAATATTCAGAACAGCGATTTTAATGTACGGGAAACGGGCGACTCTACCGGAAATGATCCGCTGGATCAAAGAATAATTGCGAAACATTGGGAAAGAATGTAACTTAATGGAATAAATTTGTTTTAACAATATAGAGTATATATGCAGAAATACAGGTTTACAAAATATTTTGTATTGAAGGTATTATTAAAACGACCGTATTTGAAAAAAGAGTGGTGTATAAAAATTGTTGAAAATCCAATTAAGGAAGAAATGCAGAAGGATAGAGAACGATTTCGCTTTTGGGGAACTGTTCCTGAATTTGATAACAAAATTTTCAGGATCGTGACTTTAAAAGACCGGAAAACAATTCACAATGCATTTCCAGACAGGAGTTTTAAAAATGAAAATTGAATATTTTCCTGACACAGATTCTCTTTATATTGATCTGTCTGAAAAAACAAGTGTTGATTCAGAAGAAGTAGCTGAAGGTGTTGTCATTGATTATGATGAAAATGGAAATATTGTTGGCATTGACATTGATCAGGCTAAAAAGAAATTAGATTTGAACCAGTTGAAGCTGGAACACATGCCATTTAAAACTGAAGTGTTATCAAGCTTAAATATAAAACCGGAGGACAATAAATGAAAGAATTCACAGAACAAAATTTTGAACAGGAAGTATTGCAGTCAGATATACCGGTGGTTGTTGATTTTTGGGCCACCTGGTGCCAGCCCTGCTTAAAATTAGCGCCCATCCTGGAAGATCTGGAAAAAGATTACGAAGGAAAGGTAAAAATCGGAAAATTGAATATTGAAAATGACCAGGCCCTGGCCGCCAAATATGGCGTGTTGAGTATTCCAACGCTGCTTTTTTTCAAAGATGGTGAAGTCAGACACCAGGCAGTGGGTCTGCAACCCAAAAAGAAATTGGTCAAAGCACTGGAAAAAGTGTTATAAAACTAAATAGAATTTTATAAGGAAAGAGGGGCATCAGCTCCTTTTTCCTTGTTAAACATACAATCCCGCGCAATATCCCGATGACCACGCCCATTGCAAATTATAGCCACCCAGCCAACCGGTCACATCCAAAACCTCACCGATAAAAAATAATCCGCTTACAAGATTTGACGCAAAGGTTTTTGAGGAGAGTTCTCTTGTGTCAATGCCGCCGAGGGTTACTTCTGCTCGCTTGAGTGTTTCCTTACTCACTGGTCTAATTGTATTGGTATGGATTTGCTGTGCCAC
>CAZCHS010000154.1:0-5348 GCA_964498725.1 uncultured bacterium
AGATAAAACTTAGGGAGAATGAAATGAATTTGACAAGAAATTTGATATTGACGGGATTGCTAATTATTAGTTTATTGATGATGGGGTGTTCAGACGGCCAGGCTGAGAAATCTGATGAAGCAGTACAGAATGCCGAAAAATCCCTGCCCAAACTGCTGGACCTCGGGGCCCATGAGTGTATTCCCTGCAAAAAAATGGCGCCGATTTTAGATGAAATGACAGCGGAATACAAAGGTGTTTTAGATGTTGAATTTGTCGATGTCTGGCAGCCGGAAAACAAAGCCATTGCTCAAAAACATGGCATTCAATCCATACCCACACAAATTTATTTTGATGAGAACGGAAAAGAAATCTGGCGGCATGTTGGTTTTATTTCTAAAGAAGATATGCTGGCGAAATGGGCGGAACTGGGCTATGATTTTGAGCCACAACAATAAAAATTCCATGAAAATGAGTATTGATTTTGGAAAAAGCTAAAAAACTTGCAACAAATATCCTGATTGCATTTGCCCTCATCAGTCTGGGATTTATGTTAGGCAAAAATTCTGTAAAGCCGGATGGTAATGCCGGCAGCCAGACAAAAATTGCCAATTCTGAGCATGTGGCGGTCTATTATCTCCATTCCACCTTTCGCTGTGTCACCTGCAATACCATTGAAAAATTGACCCGGGAATTGTTGAATACATCCTATGATGATGAACTTGCCAATGAAAAGATTGTCTGGCGGGAAATTGATTTCCAGGAAAATGAAACCATGGCCCAAAAATTTGATGTCATTGCCAGTACTGTAGTGGTGGGCCGTGTGAAGAAAGGTAAATTTGTAGAATACCAGCGCCTGGACAAAGTGTGGGAACTGGTGGAGCGGCCACAGGCATTCAAAAATTATATCGCCGGCGCGATTGATGCGGCCCTGGCGAAAATGGAGGGCAGAGAATGATCTGGATTGCGATACTTTCCGCCTTTTGGCTGGGGATCCTGACAGCCATCAGCCCCTGTCCGCTGGCCACCAATATCGCGGCTATTTCTTTCATTGGCCGCAAAGCCGGGCAGCAGAAGCATGTGATTTTTTCCGGTTTGCTCTATTCTGCCGGGCGGATTCTGGCCTATATCGGGTTAGGCGCGCTGATCACTGCCGGACTGTTCAGCATGTCCGAAGTGTCACTCTTTTTACAAAAGCACATGAATGAATTTTTAGGCCCGATTATGATCTTTCTGGGCCTGGTTTTGCTGGGCTGGATCGGTTCCGGCGCCTCCTTTATGATCAACAGCACCAAACTCCAGGAAAGAGCCAAAAGCGGCGGACTGCTCTGGGCCGTGCCTATCGGTGTCATTTTCGCCCTTTCTTTTTGTCCTGTATCAGCCGGTCTGTTTTTCGGTGGGCTGCTGCCCATGGCCATCAATGAGCGTTCCATTTTCATTATTCCCTTTTTTTACGGACTGGGTACGGCTGTGCCGGTGGTTATTTTCGCTTTTATCATGGCCTTTTCTTCGGCTTATGTGGGCAAAGCTTTTAAGCAGTTGAACCGCATTGATCTGTGGGTCAGAAAAATTGCCGGTACAGCGTTTATTCTGGTGGGGATCTATTATTCTCTGACGCATATTTACGGATTGCACTGGTAAACAGAACTGATTTCAAAAAAAATTATAGAATAATATTCAGTTTATGACAATTGTTATCATCCCTCTTTATTTTATGTCATTTTATGGGGTATATATTGCTAAAAAAAGAAATTATCTATTATAACTCAATCTTTACATTTTTAAATATAACGGTTAAGTTAAAATATTCTGAGATTATTTGAAAAGAAAGAAAATGGAACCTGAGATATTTTAAATCCCTTAAAAGTTTCACAGAATCGAAGAAAATTTTTACCCTGCGGCTAACTAAGTGACCAGGAAATTCCCAAAGAATTGTTGATAACTCAAGCAGCGTTTATCTCATCATACAAAACTATTATCACGATCGGAATTGTTATCTAAAATAATCAATGCGACTTATTTAGACGATTCAATCAATGGTGAAAAGCATCAATAATTTCAACTTTGCTGTTTGAAAATGATTAAATATGCTCAATCTTGAAAATCGATCGAACATATTAAAATAAATCAGGGAAAGGAAGATACTATGTCATCTGAACAAAAAATTGCAAAATTATTCTCTTCGGCTGATATTGAAATTAATGGGAAAGATCCCTGGGATATTAGTGTTAATAATCCGGATCTTTTTCCGCGTGTTCTGTCGGGTGGAAGTTTGGCGCTTGGGGAATCTTATATTGATGGCTGGTGGGATACAGCAAAATTAGATGAATTTTTCTATCGGATACTTAGAGCCGGCCTGGATAAAAAAGCTTACACACTCTCCATGCTCCCGGCCTATTTACAGGCCAAATTAGTGAATAAAGGAAGACGGTCAAAGGCATTTGAGATTGGCGAAAAGCATTACGATACCGGGAATGATCTATTTGCGGCAATGCTTGATTCAAGTATGACATATACTTGCGGCTACTGGAAAAATATCGACCGGATTCCGGAAAACCTCGATCCCGCTCAGGAACAGAAACTTGATTTAGTCTGCCGGAAAATTGGCCTCAAAAAAGGCGATACTGTTTTGGATATTGGCTGCGGTTGGGGCTCATTCATGAAGTTCGCCGCAGAAAAGTATGGCGCCAATGTTACCGGGATCACAGTCTCGAAAGAGCAGGTTGAATTGGGGAGGGAAATCTGCCGGGGATTGCCTGTTAAATTCAAACTTGAGGATTACCGTGATCATCATGGCTCCTATGACCACATTGTATCCTTAGGCATGGTTGAACATGTCGGTGATAAGAATTACCGGACATTTTTTAAAGCCGCACGCCGGCTTTTGAAGGAAAACGGCCTCTTCCTGCTGCATACTATCGGACATAACCGAAAAACAAGCGGATCAGATCCGTGGATAGAAAAATATATTTTTCCCAATGGCATCATTCCTCAAAGTTCAAAACTTGTCAAGACATTCGAAGGTTTGTTTGTAATGGAAGACTGGCATAATTTTGGGCCGGATTACGATTCTACGCTGCTTGCCTGGCATGATCGTTTTGAAAAGGCTTGGCCGCAACTTTCTCAAGTAACCGATAATAACGGAGAAAAGAAGTATTCAAACCGGTTTTACAGAATGTGGCGCTATTATCTTTTAGCCTGCGCCGGCGCTTTCCGCGCGCGGAATATCCATGTCTGGCAAATTGTTCTTTCTACTAATGGCATCCACGGAGGGTATGTGCCTATCAGATAATTTATTGTTTTTTATTCAATTCGAATATACTAAAGGGAACCACTAAAAAATTGAAATTTTTGTAAAATTTAAAAATATTGAGCGAACAGGGATGTTCGCTCTACAAATGTAGAACGATCATCCTTGATCGTTTAAAATCAATTTTTAGCGGTACCCTAAACTTTCAATATCCAATGCGGTATTAATATGGCTTATGATTTATCCGATGATAAAAGATTGGAATATTTGAAAATTCATAAATAATTCTGGTTAAGGTTGTAAAATCTAACTTGACATATTATCTTTTTAGCACCATGATGCCGGGGAAGAGAAAAGGGGTTCATTCACGGATTATTACATAAAATGCCAGGGTTATTTTAATAAAAATAATACAATGCTTGTAAAAAAATACTAGAGGAGTGATATGAAAAAATTATTTGATCAAAAGGGGGAATGGCACTGGTTCACCGGTGGTATTATCGTTTCGGTCATTGCCATGGCTAGTTATGTTCTGTTCCAAAACCTGGCCTATAAAAATTACGCCTTCGGCATGACCGCCGGGTTTGGCTATATAGCCACTGTTTTTAAAATACCTTTTGGAAACCTGACAGACAATCCTATTATTCAAAAATATTCCACGTCACCGGCGGCTTTTGTGGAATTTTTTATGCTCATCGGCATTGCCATCGGTGGATTCACAGCAGCAAAATTGAATCATAATTATGCGCCTGAAGCCATGCCGGCAGTCTGGAAAAAATATCACGGTGACAAACTATGGAAAAGATACCTGACGGTTTTGATCGGTGGCTTTATGCTGGGCTGGGGAGCGGTCTTTGCTTCCGGCTGTACCACCGGTAATATTTTGAATGGCTGGGCTCATCTCTCACCCGGGAGCATAGTGGCCGGCACGTGCTTTTTTATCGGTGGAATGATCACTGCGAAATTACTCTACCCTAAAACCGGAGGTGGAAAATGATGTTCAAAATTATTATCGGCTTGCTGGCCGGGTTTGCTATCGGTTATACCTTTCAGCGGACCGGCATCACGAAATATCCGCGAGTCACAGGTCTGCTGTTGCTGAAAGATTTTAAAATTTTAAAATTCATGTTAACCGCTGTGACCTGCTCCATGATCGGGTTTTATATTCTCAATGACCTCGGTATGATCACACTGAACCCAAAACCGCTGGATTGGGGAAAAGTGGCCGGCGGACTGGTTTTTGGCGTTGGTATGGGATTGCTGGGCTATTGCCCGGGAACCATGGCATCGCGAATTGGTGAAGGAAAACGGGATGCCTGGATCGGATTGCTGGGAATGGTGCTGGGCATTTTGTTTTATGCCGTGAATGTGGACTTTTTCAAAACTATTTTCAAGGCGCAAAGTCTCAAAGGCGATATTGCCTCTTTGTTGGGGATTAATCACTGGTTTGTCGTGCCGGTGGCGGCGATTGTGTTTATCGCTATTATTCGCCTGGCCAATAAAGTAGATGATTTTCGGGATAATTTTTAGGATGAATTCCGCGCTTCTGTTGGGGAATTGATTTTTCCCTATCGGGCAAAAATCAAAAGCGATTATGGAAAATCGCTCTACATCAGAGTAGCGCCGGGTGGCAATGATGCGCTGAACAGCTGAGATTGCCCGCCTGCTCCCGGAGGGCGGGCAGGCTTCGTCGGCCTGTCGGCACTCCTCGCAATGACGGCTCCGGGATGAATTATGGAAATCCTACAAGATTTGAAAAACCTTCGAGTTGGTGCTGTTCGTATCAGAATAGCACCAGGTTTCAACCCGGTGGACTAGAGCTTCCCCCAACAACCCAGCAGTCCGCTTCAGCGGACTTTCCGCTACATTAAATAATAATTGACAATAGGCACACGTTTAGTGGAAACTATCGCGATTAACCTGAATATTATTCTATGAATTTTCCAAATTAGTTTTTTAATATATATTTGGTAAACTATTAATTTTATACTCTTTGCTTGAAAAATTTAAAAATTCATGAATAATTCAGGCTAAAAGTCCGGCATGCAGTGCGAATAATGGTCATCAATTATGATATTCACTGGAACCCCGTCAGGATTATTCAGAGAATGGGACGCAT
>CAZCHS010000155.1:0-1369 GCA_964498725.1 uncultured bacterium
GTTTCCACCACGTTGTGGCCCCGGTAAAAATCATGGATCGCCCAGCAGTCAGAGGTGAAATAGCCATCAAATTCCCAATCCTTGAATAACACCTCACTCATTAAATAAGGATGGGCGCAACAGGGATAGTCATTGGTCCGGTTATAAGCACCCATAACGCCTTCTACTTTCGCTTCTGTCACTAATGCTTCAAAGGCCGGCATATAGGTTTCCCAAAGGTCTTTTTGGGAAACCACAGCATTGAATTCATGGCGCAATCCTTCGGGTCCGCTGTGAACCACGTAGTGCTTGGCGCAACCTGCCGCCTGCAGATAGTTGGGGTCATTGCCCTGTAGTCCTTTGACGAATGCCTTACCGATTTCCGATGTGAGATAGGGATCCTCGCCATAGGTTTCATGGCCGCGTCCCCATCTTGGATCACGGAAAATATTGACATTGGGCGACCAGAAGGTGAGTCCCTGGTAAATATCACGATATCCTTTGGCGGAAGTGAGATTGAATTTCGCGCGTCCTTCCCTGCCAATGGCTGAGCCGACTCTGTGGATCAATTCCGGATCAAAAGTAGCGGCCAGTCCGATAGCCTGGGGAAAAACCGTTGCCCGGCCATTCCGGGCTACTCCGTGTAAACATTCGCTCCACCAGTTATATTGAGGAATATCCAGTCGCGGAATCGCGTCAGCATTGTAAATGATCTGGCCAATTTTTTCTTCCAGTGTCAGACGGCCGACAAGGTCATCAATACGGTCTTCCATTTTCAGATCAGGATTCTGAAATGGGAATTTATAATCCTTTGCATAAACAAGGCTCAACATTAAAATGATCAAAATAAAATATCGCATAAAATCTTCTCCTTTTACCAAATATTATAATCGCCCCACCCGGGTTTTAATTTTTTGATCAGGTTTGCATATTTTTTATGAAAATCATCATCAGTTTTCTGCCAGGGCACCCGTGATATGATTTTTTTTAACACTAGTTTGGCGTCAACTCCCAATGCGCTTTGAATGATGAAATATGGTCTTTCCATGCTTCCCTCTTTTGATCTATTTTACCGTCAATTGCACTGTTTGCAAGTCCTCATCCCGGGATGAACCGCCCACCATGATTTTGAATGTCCCCGGTTCCACGATTTTTTTCATATCAATATTATATAAAGCGAATTTTTCTGGTGTGATAGTAAAAGTCACAGTTTCTGATTCGCCGGGCTCCAGGGAAATTCGCTGAAAATCCTTCAGTTCCTTCACCGGACGTGTTACGGAACTGTATTCATCACGAATGTAAAGTTGGACAATTTCGTCGCCGGTAACTTGACCGGTATTTTTGACGGTTACAGTAACTTTAACCGGCTCATTTTTTTCAATTTCTTTTT
>CAZCHS010000155.1:1469-5285 GCA_964498725.1 uncultured bacterium
TGTACTGATTTCACGAGGTCCAGTTGCTTGCCCACTAATTTCAGGTTCGTGCGGGCGGTATTTTCGCCACAGGTTTTGGTGCTCCAGTTATTACGTAATGAGTTTTCACCAACCACAACCACGGCAACATCGGCTCTTTTTGCCATTTTTCCTGCTTTTTTGATGACCTTGTCAGAAATGTTCAGGAAGTCTTCACCACTATTGAGGTAAGAGACCCGATCGCCACCTTTTTCTTTTATACCTTCGTAAATGGTAGTGATATTATCTTCCGGTTGCAACACTGCCCAGTCACCGAGCAGTCTCTGGTTATTGGCATTGGGGCCGGTAACAAAGATTTTTTGGGATTTATCAATGGGTAGAATATTATCATTTTTCAGTAAGACTATTCCTTTTCGGGCGGCTTCCAGGGCAGTTTGCTGGTGGAGTTCATTGAGGACGATTTTATCATGTTTTTCCAGATCAACGATAGTGTTTTCAAACAAGCCTAGTTTGAACTTGGCTTCCAGAATTTTGGCGACTGCACGGTCAATTTCCGCTTCACTAATTCGACCTTCATTGACCAACTCCACCACCGGCTTCAGGTAATCAGGACCATGCATGTGCATGTCAATACCACCCTTGATGGACAAATAGCAGGCTTCCTTCTGGTTTTCTGCGATTTTATGACCGGTATGCAAGCGTTCAATATCTATCCAGTCAGAGACGACAAATCCGTCAAAACCGAGTTCGTCACGAATGAGGTCATTTACCAACCAGGAATTGGCATGACAGGGAATGCCGTTGATTTCATTGTGAGCGGCCATAATCGTAAAAGCGCCGGCGTCAATGGCTTTTTCATAAGGCGGCAGATGGACTTCCCGCAATTGTCGCTCCGATACATCCATGGGTGAAAAATTCAGCCCGTTTACCGGTTCACCACCGGCGATCAGATGTTTGATGCAGGCGACAACTTTTTCATCGCCGGTAAAATTTCCCTGCTGAAGTCCCTTCACCGAAGCAACGCCCAGTTCAGACACCAGGTAGGGGTCTTCACCAAAGGTCTCGCCCACCCGTCCCCAGCGGGCGTCCCGGGCCACATCGATATTGGGTGTAAATGTCCAGTGCATGCCGGCCGCGCGCATTTCCTTCGCGGTCTGTCGACTGACTTCCTCAACTAATTTTCTGTCCCAGGTGGATGCCAGGGTGATCGGTGTTGGATAGACCGTGTAGCCTCGTTGCAGGGCATTGCCGTGAATGGCGTCAATACCGAAAATCAGGGGGATTTTCAGTCTGCTTTTGGCAGCCGCCTGTTGCAGATGATTGGCTTCCTGAGGATCTTTGATATGTAAAAAGGAGCCCACCAATCCCTGTTCGACTAATTTTTCCAATTCCGAGGAGTGAAGGCCAGGGTACATGCTGTGAGCGTCGCTGTTTTCCAGTTCCTCTTTTGTCATGTTTCGCTCTGAATTTTTCAGATGTTCAATGCCAACATACTGACACATCTGGCCTACTTTTTCTTCCAGTGTCATGCGGGAAAGCAGGTCGCTGATACGTTTTTCTACAGGTTTAGATGAATCAAGATAGGGTTGCGAAAAAGCAAGGGAACAGGTTAAAATTATGAGGATAAATTTTTTCATGGTGTCTTTCTCTTTTAGTTTTTTTAACCACCTTTCAAATGGTTCCTAAACCTTTGAAATGGTGGTATTCTGCTTATGAGTCATTCTTATATCAAGTATCTATCGGATAAAGGGCTGTCGCTCAAGAACCAACCCTTGCGTCTGGAAGCTGCCGGATGAATAGGTTGTAGCTATTGAACCGACCATTGCGAAGGTTCTTTGAACCATTCGTAAGATCTACTAATAGCCATCGCCGACAATTTTATCAAACCAGTTCTTCTTGAGAAAAATCGAGGTCAGCACAATAATGACCAGACAAATGCCAAAATATGACCATTCCAAAGTCACCAGGTAGAGCGGCAACGCCACCAGTGCAGTTTGCCAGATCACACCAACACCGATATTTACCATGTCCTGTTTAAAATGACTGTCATTGACAAAATTCGGGTTCTCAGCCACCACTTTCTCATGAATCGGCTTCCAGAATCCCCAGGGACGAATAGTTTTGTAAAAATCTTTTAAGGTTTCATCATCTGTGGGTTTGGTCATCAGCGTCGCAATCACGCAGCCAAGGGCTGAAATCAGCAGGGTGATGGGAAAGTAATAGAGCTGGTAAGCGCCGGGAATCACTTTGGCAAAAAACAGGGCCGGCACCAGTCCTGACAACATTCCCCAAAAATATCCGTGGCCATTGAACCGCCACCAATACCATTTCAATACATTAGAGGCCACATAACTTCCGAATAAACCGGATACGATCCATTTCAGCACACTGTCAATATTTTGCGCTGAGATACCAAGAATTATGGAAGCGATAACCAGCACAATTCCAATTAACTGGCTCATGCGGGCGATCTGTTTTCCTTTGGATTTCGGATTGATATATTTGAGGTAAATATCATTGACAATATAGGCCTGGCCGGCATTTAACGTACCGGAAAAGGTGGAAACGAACGCCGCTGATAAACCGGCGATCAGCAGCCCCAGCAATCCTACCGGAATAAATTCATTCATCGCGGAGGGCAGTATCTGCTCAAAATCGATTTTATCTCCGATTATCAGGTTCATTTCATCAAAATAAAGTAGTCCCAGAACGATAAACCCGGCGATCATCATGTATCGAAAAGGCATCAAAATGATAGATACGGAACCGCTCATCATTGAGGCTTCTTTGGGATTGCGGGCGGACAAAATTTTCTGCATGTCATAATTAGGCGCCGGGCCGGCGATGGAGACGAGAATTCCCTTGAAAATCATCATCATCATAAACACCGAGAAGAGCGAATAGCCGTCATTGGCAATCACAATATTCACCTCTTCGATAATACCGCTCCAGTCCATATTCAGGCGAATACCGGCAAAGGGATTGAGCCAGCCATCAGGAACATTCAGGCTGCCTGCGGCACCTAATTTGGTCATGGCGATAACGCCCACAACAATGGCGGAAACGGTGATAATTCCGTATTGAATTACATCTGCCCAGACAATACCGGACATGCCGCCTAATAAACAGTAAATTGTCGCAACCAGTGTAAAGATAATTCCATACACATGGGGAACAAATTGAGCCGGAATAATATTTGGATCGAAATGTAATGTCTGAGCCAGAAAATCCCAGGGCACAAAGATCATCAGGAATTTACCCAGCCCGATAAATCCATAAGCGAGAAAGCCGAGGCAACTGATCAGCGCAAAGATCACCACAATAATATGGGAAAGTTGAGAATCGCGGCCTTCGCCAAAACGGGTTTTCAGCCATTCCGCGCCGGTAGTGACACCGGAGCGTCGCAGCCACATGGAAAGATAAACCATCAGAAATATCTGGTTGAACACCGGCCAGAGCCAGGGAATCCAGATAGATTTCAGCCCGTAGACGAAGCCGATGGTCACCAGCCACATGGTGCCGGAAATATCCAGCATTCCTGAGGCATTTGACAATCCCAACATGTACCAGGGAAGGCGGTTCCCGCCCAGCAAATATTCTTTTTCCCCTTGCTCAGCCCGTTTTTTCATAATGAAGCCGATAGCAGTAATTGTCGCAATGTACAATAAAATGATAATAAAGTCGATCAGTTGCAGTTTCATGTAGATGGTCTCCTCTGTGATTAGTGTCCCTCTGCTGAGCAGAAATTGAAAGCATTCCTGCTTCATATTTTTGTAATCTATAAAATATTAGTGTGAAATGGAATAAAAATTTTATACCTGTACATAACAGTAGGTT
>CAZCHS010000156.1:0-5258 GCA_964498725.1 uncultured bacterium
ACTTTTTCCTCAAAACAGAAAGTTTATTCAAAAAACCTTTCGTGTTTAGACAAGACTATTTTATTTTATAATTATGAGTCCTCTAACAATCAATGATTTCCGATGTATTTTTTACTGTTTTATTATTTTTGGAATACTCTCTTGTTCTAATTGTGAGAATAACGGCCTTAAAAAAATCAACAAAAACGGAAAAATTCAGGTTATTACTGATAACAACGCAAACTGCTATTATCTTTATAAAAATCAACCCATGGGGTTAGAATATGAACTGGCCAAAGGATTTGCGGATTTTCTGGGGGTTGAATTGGAACTGATCACACCATCATGGCAAGAGATGGTGCCAATGTTACTAAAAAACCGGGCTGATATCATTGCCGCTAATTTGACCATAACCGATAATCGACAGAGTGAAATGGATTTTTCCATTGGCATCTTGCCAATTCAGCAATTTGTAATTACCAACAATCGCAATGATTCCATCACAACTGAACAGGACCTTGCCGGTGAAACGATCCATGTCCGTAAAAACACCTCTTATCATGAACGGTTGCTGGAATTAAAAAATCAGGGAATTGATCTCTTCCCAAAACTCTATGATGACCTACCCAGCGAGGAGTTTATTCGCCGTGTCTCTATTGACGATATTCCATTAACTATTTCCGATTCTCATATTGCCCGTCTAAACCGGCGTTATTATCCCAATATACAACTGGCTTTTCCCATTGAAGAACAACAGGAAATCGGCTGGGCCGTAAAAAAAGGAAATAGCAAACTACTCAAAAAGATCAACCAGTATTTTACGCAAATCAAAAAAAATGGCACCTTTGATAAATTATACAATAAATATTACGGAACCGCAGAAATCTTTGATTATGTTGATTTACTAAAATTTCATGAACGCATTGATAAGCGGTTACCAAAATATGAATCAAAAATCAAAACAGAAGCGGCAAAATACAGTTTTGACTGGCGGCTGATCGCGGCTATGATCTACCAGGAATCCCATTTCAATCCCCATGCGAGAAGTTATACCGGCGTACGGGGGCTGATGCAGTTAACCCTGGTAACCGCCCGGGAGATGGGGATCAAAAGCCGCTTAAATCCGGAACAGAGTATTCAGGGTGGCGTTAAATATCTCAATAAAATTTATCAACGGTTTGATGATGTTAACACAGTTGATCGTATGAAATTTACTATGGCCTCTTATAACATCGGCTACGGCCATATCCGCGACGCACAAATGCTGGCCGAACAACAAAAGATGGACAAAAACACGTGGAATACAATGATCAAGGTCCTTCCCCTGCTGCGCTACCGAAAATATTATAAACAGACTCGTTATGGCTACGCCCGTGGTACAGAACCGGTCAGATATGTGGAACGGATCATGTCCTATTATGAAATTCTAAGACGGCAGGGCATCAATTAACCATTATTCTTTTGTCAAAAATTTGTTTTTTTTTTATATTCTCCTTCGTTCTTGACAAATTATATATAAGGCAATAAATGAGCAATAAAAAAGAAGATAGTAAACTCGTACGCGAAATTAAATCCTGGGCTGTTGTTATTTTAATAGCCATAGGCTTAAAATCAACCGTTGTGGAAGCCTACCAAATTCCCACCGGTTCTATGGAAGAAACGGTTCTGATCGGCGACTTTATCCTGGGTAAAAAATTCACCTTTGGTACTCGAACCCCCTCCTGGATTGGCATTCCTTTTACACGAATAGGGTTTAATATCCCCTATTTCCGATTACCCGGTTTCAGAAAACCACAGAGTGGTGATATTATCATTTTCAAATACCCCCTTGATACTCACTTGAATTACATTAAACGATGTATTGGCGGGCCCGGACAAACTGTTGAGATTATTGAAGGCCAGGTTTATGTGGATGGAAAGATCTTTGAAAATCCTGAGCATTCACAATTTACCGACCGTATTCTGCAGGAAAATTACCGGGAAAAGGATATATTCCCACCCGGCGCCGGCAATCGTGATAATTACGGCCCTATTTATGTGCCGGCAAAAGGCGACACGCTGCGATATGAAGAGGACAATGTCTATCTGATCCAAAATGCCGTTAAACTGGCCGGGCATACTTTCCGGGTGAAGTTTAATAAAATGGTTATTGATGGCCGGGAAAGTGACTACTATGTGGTTGAGCAGGACCATTATTTTATGATGGGCGACAATCGGCATAATAGTTCCGACAGCCGTTACTGGGGCTTTGTTCCCTTCGATTATATCATGGGAAATCCCCTGATTACTTATCTGTCATGGAACAAAGGAACACGCCTGTATAAATTACACAAGATCATTCGCTGGAACAGAATCGGAAATATTCCAAAATAACCAAAATTGTGAAGCGCGATCTTTATCTTTACATTCATTTCCCCTTCTGCATTAAAAAATGCAGCTATTGTAATTTTTATTCCTTCACAGAATTAGATGCAATTGGCGATTATTTTCAATATCTGTACCGGGAAATTGACCTTTACTACAAAATTCTGACCAAATATCCTATCAAAACAATTTACTTAGGCGGTGGCAGTCCAAATTTAATTCCTGCCACTTATCTTGAAGAATTAATCCGACATATCAAAAAATACAATGACCTGACAGCACTTGAGGAATTTACCGTGGAAATCAATCCCAGTAATATTTCCGCTGAAAAACTTTCCCATTTTTTGGAGTTAGGCGTTAACCGGATCAGTATGGGTGCTCAATCATTTTTTGATTCGGAATTAGAATTTCTGGGCCGCGTTCATACCACGGCTGATATATTTCGAACGGTTGAGAATCTTCACAAAGTGGGAATACAAAATTTCAGCCTCGATCTCATCTATGGAATTCCCGGCCAAACCTTAACATCCTGGGAGGAAAATATATCAATAGCGCTGAAAACCGGCGCCACTCATTTTTCCTTTTATAATCTGATCTATGAACCCGGCACTCCACTGACAGCAGCGCTGGCCCGTAAACAATTTCAACCCGTCGATGAGGATAGAGAATTCGAAATGTTCAGGATGGCCCATGATAAACTAGCGCGACATAATTATTTCCATTATGAAATATCAAACTGGGCGATCCCTGGTAAGGAGTCCGTGCATAATTCCGCTTACTGGCAAAATAAAAACTACCTGGGACTGGGGCCGGCAGCCCATTCATTTATGAATGATGACCGTTGGTACAATTTTAATTCTTTTGATTCCTACCGTGAAAATCTGGATAACATTAAATTTCCGATTCAATACAGGGAAACTATCGACTCACAGTTGGCAATTCAGGAATTGGTTATGCTGGGACTTAGAAAGGCTCAGGGCATGTCAATCCGACAATTTATAAATCTTACAAACCTGGATATTGAATTGGTTTGTCAAAAAATGGAACAAATTTTTGATAACCGTTTTTTAAAAAAATATGCCCAAATGAACAATGATTTTTTACAATTAACAGTTGAAGGATGGTTTATTTGTGATTACATTGTCAAGAAAATAATTGAAATAACTGAGGAGATTCGTGATGATAATAAAAAAACCTTGTGATGTTAAAGAAGAAGAATTAAAAGTTGAAGGTGTCAAAGGCATTACTAAACAACGCCTGATCTCGCCACCCGACGGCGCCCCCACTTTTACCATGCGCAAATTCACTGTGGAACCCGGCGGCTATACTTTTCATCACACCCATGAATTTGAACATGAAATTTATGTGCTGAATGGCAAGGGACTGGCCAAGTCCGATATGGGTGACACCGAATTTGAAAAGGACGATGTGATTCTGGTGAAACCGAACGAGGTGCATCAGTTTGTCAATATTGGTGACGATAAACTCCAGTTTCTCTGTATCATTCCCAACCAGGATTAAAACACGGTAAGATTGGATCAAAAGGAAATATAAAATTAAAATCTTATGGTCAAAAATGTACCGAAATTCTAACCTACATTATTCATAAAAATATGAATAATGCCCGCTTCGCGCTGATTAAACAATCCGTATAATCCTGTAAATCTGTGTCCAATAAAACAAACGGCTTATTTCGTTCGGGTTTTTTTTGCTTCCGGGAAAAACAGCAAAAGGATCAGAACAACTGTGGAAATCAGAGCCGGTATCATCCAGAAATGGGTCCAGTCAAAGGTATCTTTCACATAACCGGCCGCCAGGTTGCCAAACAAGGTTCCGAATCCGAGATATATTATTCGGAATAATTGATGCACACCGGCCCGGTTATTTTTATCCACCTGGTAGTCCAGGAAGACAAACACCGCTGAGAAGAAGAAAGTGTAGGCAATGCCATGAAAAGCAATAGCAATCAATGCCGACAGTTTACTATTGGAATAAAAAAGCAATACATAGCGCATAATATTAGCAAAAATACCCGTAATAAGAATAAATTTCGCCCGAAACCTGGACATAAACCAGCCCAGCGACAACATTGCCACAATTTCCAGTATCTGGCCTACTGACAAGTAAGGCATAATAAATTCTTCCGGAAAACCGATATGCTTCAGATAGGGACTGCTGCCATAAAAATAAAACCGGTCGGCAAAAAAGATCATCATAGTACTGATCACCAATATCAGTACCTGAGGCCTGATCAGTACTTTTAGGGAAGCAACCGGCACCAGTTGCGGCTTTTCATCTTTGATGACCTGGGTCACCGGAATGGTCAGTGTGAACAGGCCAACTATTATTGAGACTGATGCCGACAATAACAATCCATAGGCCAGTTCACCACTCTGCCGCATGATAAAAAAGCCAAAGAACAAGGCAGCGAAGATCCATCCAAAGGTACCCCAGACCCGAATTCTTCCGTATTGTTTGCGGTCATGGAGATGGTGGAATACTATCGCGTCCGCCAGCCCCATTGTCGGGCCAACACAAGCTTTCCAGAGAAAATACAATAAAAAAACCAGGTAATATTCCGATACAAAAAAGAGCGCCAGCATGATCACACTTCCCAATATGTGAGCCAATGCAAATAGCCTTTCCGAAGAAATAAGTTTATCAGCGATAAAAGCGCTGACCATTGGTGAAACAATGGAAGATATAGCGCCGGCAGCCAAAATAACACCCACCTGGCCGCCGGAAAATTCCAGATAGCGCAACAGGTAAAGAGAAAATATGGGGACAATACTTCCAAAAGCAAAAAAGTGCAGGAAGGTCATCAGGGATAATTTTTTAACAATTGTTTTGCGCATAGGGTATTTTAACCTGCATTATTCATAAAAATATGAATAATGCCCGCTTCGCGCCGATAC
>CAZCHS010000157.1:0-5144 GCA_964498725.1 uncultured bacterium
ATTATGTCCGGAATAATGGAAAAATAATGAAAATAGTAACAATGAAAATAAAAGCCCTGAATCATCTGAAAACAAATTATAAAATCAACTCAATTATGACTGAAATCGGCAGAATCGCAATAAAATCCTAAAAAATCAAAATTTGCCTGTGCCGATAATCGGTGCAAATTCCATATTAACAATCTTCGATCAGATCAGTAGAGTTTGTTCAACATCTACTTGTCCCGATGCATCGGGAACGCCCGAGTACGGGCGATCAGGATGCAAAGTAGGTTCGTTATAGGCTTTATTAGTATATTTCTTTGCGATGACCAACACGAACAATTAATATTATCATCTTATCATTTTCAAATGAGAAAATGACTCTATAATTTCCCACTCGTAATCTATTGTAGTCTTTTAACTTGCCTTTTAATTTTTTGATATTGTTTTTTAAACTATCTGGATTTTCTGCTAATAGTCTCAATTTTGATTTAATTCTTTTTTTCCAAATTGGATCTATTCTATCTAACTCTTCGCGTGCTTCTTTGAGAAATTCTACTTTATACAAAATATGATATCCAAATTATTTTTTATAATTCATCGATGCTGTAGGTTTCAGATTTCCCTTCTAAATATTTTTGATATCTTAAATCTGCTATAACAGTATCCAATTCATCAAAATATAGAGTTAAAGCTTTTGCAATTACATGGCTTTTTTTATCATTTAATTCTTTAGATACATTAGTTAATTCAAGTGCCAATGATTTTGGTAATGTTATATTTATTCTTTCATGTTTCTCAATCATAATTTATCTTTCTTTTTTACTTATCATAATATGTTGAATTATGCGCATAATTTCAAGAATAAATATTTAAAATTGCCTGGTCTATATTTTTTACGTTGTTTTTAAACTTCTATATCTTGATGATTATCAATATGTTAATTTATTTTGTATTATATAATTTAAGGCTATACCAATTTGGGAATTTTATTTTAAAATTTTTATTTTAACAAAAAAACTTTATCTCTGGAGGATTTGTACTTACCTCTAACATATTACTGACCGACAATTCATCCCACCAAAAAGTTGTTCCATAAACAAACTTTTTGTTCCATAGAACAATTGTTGTTCCATGGAACACCTGATTTTACTTTTAATGAGTACTTTTTTATTCATTAAGTATCCGTTCTTCTAGTCCTGATAAAAATACGGGTCGCAATTGTAATTCTGAATATGTCGTCTATTCATTTTCAATCCCCTGTTAATGCTCCGCGACGCCAGTCCTTTCTTTTAGTAGACGAATCAGCAGTGCACAGTTACAATTTTGGTGATTAAATCCGAATTATAAGCAATAACTAAAATACACGTCTCCTGTAATCTATTGGATGGAATTTTGATTATCAAGAAAAATAAAATCAAATTTTCTGTTGAATAAGTTTATTTAGCAGGGGCAAAGAAAAAAAATCCCGGACGAGATTCATCCGGGATTTATATGATTTAATGGATTTATTATTTATTCATCATCTTTCGCTTCTTTTTGCCGCTCTTCATAATCTTCGATCCAGCCGACAAAGCGATCTACTTCATGAGCAACACCTTCCGGTGTAAAGCCTAATTCCGCGGCCACCTGTTCACCGGGGCCGGAAAGTCCAAAGCGGTCCAAACCGATAAAATGCATGGGCCGCCAGGTAATTCCCTGGTATCCTACCGGAGCGCCGGCTTCCACAACCGCCACCAGGGATTTTTTAATTGGAATGACAGAATCACGGTATTCCACGGATTGCTTTTTAAATTCTTCCACACAGGGCATGGATACAACTTTAGATGTGAACCCATAGGTACGACGCAGGACGCGTTTGGCTTCCAGGGCCAGTTCCACTTCCGAGCCTGAAGCGATCAGGCAAATATCGGGATACTTTTCACTGGAATCGGAGATTACATAGCCCCCTTTTTTTACATCATCCATGGTCCGTTTTTCAATACCGTCTAAGACCTCGATCTTTTGTCTTGTCAATGCCAATGCTGTCGGGCCTTCAGTATTTTTGATGGCCATACTCCAGGCGGCGGCAACTTCCAGAGCGTCAGCCGGCCTGATCACCTGCATGTTGGGAATTGCCCGCAAACTTACCAATTGTTCAATCGGTTGATGAGTCGGCCCGTCTTCCCCCACATGAATACTGTCATGGGTGAATACATAATTGATATTGAGTTTCATCAGGGCAGCCAGGCGAATCGCCGGCAGCATATAACTGGAAAAGATCAGAAAAGTAGACCCAAAGGGTACAAATCCGCCATAAAGCGCGATACCATTCAAAATGCCGCCCATGGCATGTTCCCTGATACCGAAATGGAGATTCTTGCCTTTGAAAAATCCCTTGCTTACCGAATCAAATTCATTCAGATAGGTTTTGGTCGAAGGGGAAAGGTCCGCTGAGCCGCCGATAAAGGAGGGCAGCAATTCAGCAATTTTCTGCATTACATCACCGGACATGGCGCGGGTTGCATTTTTAGCGTTTTTGACCGATTCCTGTAACAGGACATCAAAATCTTCCGGCAAGTCGCCATTTAAAGCAGCTTTGCGTTCTTCCGCCAGTTTCGGATAATCGGCTTCCCATTGCTTAAACTGAGTTTCCCACTCCAAATATTCTTCTTTCAACTCTTCCCGTCGCGCGTTACAAATATCCCGTACATCATTGGGAACATAGAACACTGACCCGGATGGCCAGTTCAGTCTTAATTTTGCTTCTCTGACTTCATATTTTCCCAGGGGCGCGCCATGGGAGGAGGCCTTGTCCTGTTTATTGGGGCTGCCATAGCCGATATGAGTTTTGGCAATGATCAGGGTCGGTTTGGTTGTTTCTTCCACGCCTTTTAAAATGGCGCTGGAAATGGCGCGATGAATATGGCCGTTGACCTTGATCACCTGCCAGCCATGTCCCTTGAACCGGCTCTCCACATCTTCGGAAAAAGTCAGTTTTGTTTCTCCTTCAATGGTTATTTTATTACTGTCATAAATGTATACGATATTACCCAATCCCAAATGACCGGCGATCGAGGCTGCTTCACTGGAGATACCTTCCATTAGATCACCGTCACTGACGATTCCAAAAATGCGTTCCTGACCAAAAAGTTTATATTGGCCACGATTATAGCGGGCGCCACTCATTTTGGCGGCCAATGCCATGCCCACACCATTAGCAAATCCCTGTCCCAGGGGACCGGTAGTGGTTTCAACGCCGGGTGTATGGCCAAATTCCGGATGCCCGGGTGTTTTGGAGTTTAGCTGGCGAAATTGTTTCAGGTCATCTTTACTGACATTATATCCAAAAAGATGCATGAGTGAATAGAGCAGCATAGAGGCATGTCCGGCTGAGAGTACAAAGCGGTCCCGGCCGGGCCAGTTTATTGCTTCGGGATTAAATCTTAAATATTGGTGCCAGAGCATAAAAGCAATATCGGCAAGTCCCATGGGTGCGCCCGGATGTCCGGACTGGGATTCTTCTATTGCATCCATTGTTAAACACCTGATTGTATTGGCGGCTTTTTTGGCCATTTCGTTTGACAAGGTAACTTTTGTCACGTTTACACCTATGTTTTATTGTTAAAAAACTATTTAAATATCAGAATAATAATAAAAAGTCTCAATTCTTATTTAACCAAGATTGAAATCTAAGACTAATACTTACAATAAATCAAGACGTTATTGTTTTAAAATCGATAACTTTTTGATAACTTTTTACAATAAATTATTTTAAAATTTATAATCGTAAAAAAAGTGAAAATACCAATGGATAAGAAAACAAAAGACCTTTTTGAAATTTCCTTTTCTAATTCCAAAGCCAAATTACTGGCCAAATCAGACAATGGAATTTCTGTGGAATTGATCGAATTTCTCGGTGAATCGGAATATCAAAAAATTATTGATATTTCATCAGTACTGGTTGACGCCTATGGCACCCAGGCAAAATTCAATCGTACAACAGTCAAAAAATATTTCAATTACCCGCGCACCTTACCCTTTATCATTCGCTATAACAATGAACCCCAGGGATTTGTAATCGGCGTCCCACTGGAAAATTTTGACAAGGAAAATTGGGTCCATTGCGATGAATTCCTTGGTTTTCACAATACGATTTACACTTACGCCTTTATTATCCGGGAAGAATACCGCAATTTCGGTTTGTCAAAAATTCTCAAACGCATTTACCATAGCACTTTAAAACGACGCGGGTATAAATATGTCACCGGCCATGTTCGCGAAGGTATCTCAGCAAAATTTCTCAACCCGACAAAAGTAATTACAAGGTGTGACAACTGGAACAATACCGGGTATACTTTTGAGTATTACCGGACAGAACTCTGAGGGATTATTGTTTTATCCGCTGGATCAGACTGACTATCAGGCCGCGAACAAAATCATAGACCAGTAAACTTGTATGCGTTATTCCCTGCCATAACTCCCCGAATAAACCGGGAAAGCCGCCATAACCATGCGTGATTATGACCAAAATCAATAAATGAAAAAATAGTGTGAATGCGACGATTGATAACGCCGAATAAAATAATCCCCGCCTCCCTAAATCAGATTTTGTTTCTTCACCGGTGCCGGCCATTCGAAAAGTACGGTTATTAAAACTCTGTTTGGTTTCTTCAAGCGTACTGATGGTATGGTAGGCGAAAGTAAAACCGATCCAGATCAGGTAATAAAATTGAAACCGGTGCGGAATCAAAGGGAAAAATAATGTTGAAAACAATGTGAATGTTGGCAAAATATACGGAGCGAAACCCACCAGGTCTTTACCGACCCGGCCGAACTTCACATCCCGATATTCGCAATAGCCACCGTTATGCCTGGTGACAACAAAGCCGGTGATCTTTCCTCCCAGCAGAAGCGCGAAAATCCCGTGCGTCAATTCATGCTCAAAAGTCTGGATCACATAAAATCGCCGCAGGATAAAGAAATAGAAAACACTCCCCGCACCGATACCGATTAACAGCGGTTTAAATAATTCAGCCGAACCGGCAAGTTCCATACAACCGGCACCAAAGAGCGAAAAAAGAATCGGATAAAGGATCAAATAAAATAGAATCAGTAGTATTTTGTAACCCATAACCACACCTTATTTTTTCATAAAATTATTATCGGTTAATTTTTATATC
>CAZCHS010000158.1:0-5138 GCA_964498725.1 uncultured bacterium
GCTAATTCCATAAATTTGCCGTTTATAAATGATGAATGATTGGAGAAATATATGTCCCTGGATTTAGGCTGTATCAAAGCCATAATTTTTGATTTTGATGGTGTTGTTGTTAATTCCGAACCTTTTTACGAGGAAGCAATCGTAGATGTCTTTCATGAAAACAATATTGTGATTCCCCCGGAGGACTGGCAGGATTTTAAAGGAATGGCAGACAAAGAGTTTTTCCCTTTAATGGTTACCCGCTATAACTTTCAGGGTGACCCGAATATCCTGAAAGAAGAGATATACACACGAATGAAACTGAAACTTGTCAAACTGAATTATATTGCAGGATTTCGCCAGTTTTTTGACGCGATCGCCCAAAAATATCCGGTGGGATTAGTCACATCCACCTCCCGCCAACATATTCAGTGGCTCGTTGAAAATACACAAATCGAAGACCTTTTCGATTTAAAAATAACCGCCACCGATGTGGTCAATACAAAGCCACACCCTGAGCCTTTTAATCGTATGGCCGGATTATTAGCAATCGAACCTTCGAATATTGTGGTTATTGAAGATTCGATAAACGGCCTGAAAGCCGCACAAAGGGCAGGCATGCAAACCATTGCTTTGCTGACGACCTTTAGCAAAAAAGAAGTTGATTTCGCTGATGCAACCGCAGGTGATTATACGGCGCTTGCAGAGTTATTTAGCCTGTAATTCTATTAAAACACAGGCGGTACTATAACCGGTATCTTGTTATAAATCCGGCGATATTTGCTCTTTCACTTATTTTGGAAAATTTTAAAATATTGATGCTATAGGTAAAAAAGGCTGAACCAAAACAGGCTTTAATCCTGATTTTCGAACAGCCTTTGTATATTTTTGTTTACAACTGATTACATATGACGATCGGGTTTGTTCGAGATCTTGACAAATTCCATATGGGCTTTTACCTGTTCACGGCCAAAGCAGACACCAAGGTCTTCATGATATGAGGCCAACTCAATATCAACATGACGCTGTTTGATCGCATCTTTTGTGTCCATGTATTTGATTTTTCCGTCATTAACATGCACCACGGTCACACCCCAGATACCATTGGCGAGAAGCTGAACCGCAGCGGCGCCAACCTCTTTGCCAAAATTCACATCATAGGCGCTGGCAAAACCACTGCGCACCAGATGGCCCGGACGCACTTCACGGACTTCCGGCGCTTCATAAAGTCCTTTCACATACATCTGTGTTTCCTTCATAAATTCCGTGATTTCCGGATCGCTATTAAACCGCTTGGTCAATTCCTGAGTCACAAATTTACCGGCTCCTGCCAGTTTCGGATGGCCAAAAGAATCCAGGCCGGCCGCTTCATCAATCAGTTCTTTGCCGCTTGAGTCTTTCATTCCTTCGGCAACAACAATCAGATAGGTTCCGGCATGAACATCACTGTTTCTGATTCTGCTTGTCAATTTTTCTTTGACATCTTTGTATAAACAATCCATGTCAACCGGAATTTCCGGAATAAGTATCGCATCCGCTTCAGCGGCAACACCACCACGAAAAGCAGTATGCCCGGCATAGCGTCCGAAAACTTCGACAACAATCACACGATTATGTGTTCTGCCGGTAGTCTTCAGATCATATGCAAAATTTGCAATTCTGTTAATAGTAGAATCAGCGCCAACAGAATAAGTCTGCAGGTCAAGATCCATGGTTTTCGGTGCATGTGCACATTTAATCCCCTGCTCATTAAGATCAACGATTACAGAGCCTGTATCGTCACCACCGGAGATTACCAGGCCGTCCAACTTATGTTTCGCCAGGCCTTCTTTGATCCGGTTATATTTATTGTCATCGTTGATATTCTTTATCTTCACCCTGGAGTGTCCGGCCTCAGAGCCTGCCAGCAGAGAATTAAAATCATCAACTCGTTTTTCTGTTAATTCCACCAGTGTATCAAATTCAATAAGATTGTACAATCCCGCATAACCGTTGGGAATCACAAAAAGTGCGATATTATTGTTAAAAGCCATCTGAGCAGCGCCTTTGACCACTGCGTTCAGGCCACCGCAATCTCCCCCGCTTGTTATTACTCCTAATTTTTTCATTGTCTGATTTCCTTTCTTTCTATTTCATTTTTACTTAGAATATGCTAACAGTTTTGATAAAATAACCCTTAATTTAAAAAAATACAGGCAAATCTTCATTAACTTTTTTCGGATATGGTCATTTAACCTGCACCAGCGGTGACAAAATAAAAAACCGATGTCATGACACCGGTTCCGGATCTTATCTCTATAATATTTTTTAAATATTCAACTCAAGATTACTCTCTTTTTGGACCAATTTTTTTACGTCAATTAATTGGATCATAGTCTCATCTTTTTCACGTTTTCCAATTCCTGAAATAAATTCATTATTAACTGTATTGATCACATCGGAAAGTTTTTCTATCTTTTTCCGGTTCAGTTTTTCTACTGTTTCAACAGAATCGACACTGATAACCATTTCTGTGTCCCGGCATTCCAGAACCAATGCTATTTCACGGGTAGATTCTCTCAATAATGTACGAACTTCTTCAAAGAGCGAGATCATTTCCGCTAATTCATTGTCCCGTGTTTCATTGATAATACGAAAGGCCGCTTCGTAATTTTCACCGGCAACTGCTTTTTCCACCTTTTTGGCAATGGCATGTATTTTTTGATGCGGCCGGTTAAACTTTTTGAGCAAACTTTCCAAAACACGATTCTCGGTTTTGAAGCTGTTATACCATTTGCCAAATTTACATTTATTGGGATCAGTAGTGAGTTTAAACTCGCGCTTTTCCTGAACCGAGGCTTCCAGTTCTGCAATCCAGTTTTTGTGGTCTTCCTCACGTTCATTCATCAGAGTTATTAACTGATCGGTTTCATACACCAGGGAGGTCATACCCAGTTTTACACGCAAATCCATGATTGGAATTGTCTTTCCTCTAAGATTTATGACACCACGAATATATTCCGGTGTTTGGGGAATTTTTATTACCTTTGGCATGGCCACCATTTCACGAACATATTGTGTGGACACAGCAAATTGTTCATCCTGCAAATAAAAACTCACCCAGGGCATCTCATTTCTTGTATTATCCAAACTTCTCCTCCTTACAAAAATCAATTCCTAGTTAATATATATAAAATATAGCAAGCAACTTACAAAAACAAGTTTGGTTTTTAATTAACCGGTTTTATTCTATTTGCAAAAATAAAAACGGCTACTAAGATTTTCGATTGGGATTTGAAAATTTCCATCAATGGCCTGGATTATACTATTATCGAATGCATCCTTAAGTATCTCACAACCCAATGCCTCGGCAGGAATCCGTAATAATTCCTTTTCCTGCCCGATATTCATGACAAATATTATCCTCTCATTCTCAAATATTTTTAAATCTGCATAGAGATTGTTTTCCGCTATCAAATTTAACGTGCGTCCATTGTACAGTGACGGATGGCCCGCCCGAAAAGCCATCAGGCCTGCGACAAAATCCTTCAACTCCTGCTCCTGTTTCGTAAAATTATCAATCCGGCCACTGGTCCGGGAGACATGATCATCACAAATTCCCCGTTCCCAGCATTTCTCGTTAGGATCATCAACTTTTTCCACAAAGCCCTCCAACTCCTCACCGATTTCATCACCATAATACAAAGTAATTGGGCCGGTGTAAGCAGCCATGAAAGAAAATGCCAGTTTATGACGTTTCCAATAGTTTTCATGGGATGGATTTTCCAGGCCATTACGCTGGATCAGATCACCGAAGCGCACCAAATCATGATTGGTCAGCATGAGATTGGGTACGGCAAAATCCGGATAGATCCGGTGAGTTTCCAGCCCCTCGAAAAGCACCGAACAATCGGGAATCCGCAATCCCTTTTCCTCACCGGCAAGACATTGAACGATTCGATAACGCAAAGGAAAATTAAAATTGGACACCAATCCCGGATTTTTCTCTGTGCCATAGCCCTTTTCCTGAATTTGTTGATAGACATCAAAAATTTCACCAACCACATAGCCCAGGGTTCCCCATTGATGGCCGGCTGCTTTGCGTTCCGCACATTTTTGCCGGACAGTCTTTTGTATCTCATGCAGGTATTCCACCGGAATCTGATAAGCCTGGTCTAATCGCCAGCCATCTATATTTAATTCATCGATCCAATAGGTGGCAACTTCTTTGTAAAATTCCAGGCTTTCGGGATACTTCACATGATGATTGGGCCCCACCGGTGTATTGCCTTGCGGTGACTCAACAACATTTCCTTTATGATGCCCGAATACACCGTCGAAAAAAACATATAATCCCAGTTCATGAGCTTTGTCCACTAATTCTCTGGCATCGGCCAAGGACCCGAAATTGGGATCAATTTTAAAATAATCCCGGGCATAATAGCCGGTGGCGTCCAGTTTGATATCAGGATCCTGGTAAGGGTCCACACGGGGTGTTCCTTTATCGGAATCAAAAACAGGAGTTAACCAGATTGCATTTACATTGAGGGATTTTATATAGGGCAAGGCCTCGATAATGCCCAGCAAATCCCCTTTATGATGGCTGGTGCCATAACCAGCATTATAATTTCTGGTAGAATCGCCATCCTGAAAAGACTCCACCATCACCTGGTAAATTCTGAGTTTGTTAAATTCTGAAGGGACATACTTGTAAGCATGAAGGGATGTATCAACTTCGGTTGCTAAACCACTTTCCCCCGCTATCAATATTAGTCGCAGGATCAAAAATAAAATTAAAATTCTCGTTTTCATTTGTAAATTTCCTGATATTATTTTTCAATTATTTATCAATCAAGTGGAATTTAAAAAAATTTTTTCTAATCTCTAATTTCTACCAAAATTTAATTTACAATATCCATTTTGGATAGCAAACAATTTGAAAACTCTCTTTCAGAAGAATCTTATTAAAAACAAGGCTTTAGCAATAACGGTAAATTTATTTTTGCCGGGATATAAATATTTCTTTGTTTCCTTCATGTTTTCAATTATTTTTCTAAAACGCAACACAAGTTTAAGTTAAAAGGATTACAGAAAAAATTGTTATTTTAGTTAGCAGATAATTTCATTTTAACCTGAATTATTCATGAATTTTCAAATCTTTCAAGCAAAACAAATAAAAT
>CAZCHS010000159.1:0-4891 GCA_964498725.1 uncultured bacterium
ATTGTCAAATTAGTCTGAAATTAGTCTGATTTAACCTCAACAGCGAAAAAAAGTATCAGTGGAATCATTGCCATTACTAAAAATATCACCGCAGATACTTTGCCGATCTGTCAGAGCGACAGTACTGCAAACACCAGCAGAAAAATGAACCGCGCCATATTCCCGGCTTTTGGGCCGCCAACTTTCCGGCAGACATAGCCGGAATATACCGTCAGAATAGCAACTATAATGGCAACAATACGGTTGATCAAAATTATTTTCGTGTTGCTGATATATAAATTGATAATGAACAGGCTAAAGAACAGCACCAGGGCAGTGATCATTGTTGTGGCCGGGATGATATATTTTTGTTCCATCTGTTTATCCTTTAATATTGATGAGATAATTGATTTATTTTTTGCACCATGGATTTGTAAGATTTTAATAAACCAACGGACTTTTTTTATTTGTTTGATTTTTATGATTAATTAAATTAAAATAATTAAAGCAATTTTCTTATTCTATTTTATTTCTTGAGCTGGATTATTAAGTGTTATAGTGAAAAAAAACCAGGAGGAAAAAATGTTTCAGAAACTATTTTTAGTCTTCGTTTTTGTGATGGCAAGTCTTGCATATTCTTCAGATTCATTAACCGTATCCGGCAGAGTCGTTGATCAGGAAGGTTTGGGTGTTGTAAATGCAAAAATAATGACAGAGGAAAATGTATCGACAATAACCCATTTAAATGGTGATTTTGAAATAAAAATATCGAAAAATTATTTACCGGTTGATAATCCTGTCATTATACCGGAAAGTTATAAAAGTTATCAAATAAAAATATTTAATCTCCTTGGACAAAAAGTTTTTGAAAAAGAGTATAAAAATCAAACCATAAATACCTTCTCATGGGATGGGAAAAATAATAACGGGGATATGCTCAGTTCCGGACTTTATTTTCCAATTTTAGAAATAAATAATAAAATCGTATCAAAAAGTAAAATTACGATTGTGGGTGAAAGAATAATAAATAAAACACCTTTTGTAAAATTTGAAAACATATCTCATACTTCACCTAACCTTGCAAAATCAACCAGTACTCACGCAGCCAAATTTGACATAATTGGAGAAAATTTTACAAATATTACAGATACTGTTTTATATATTTCTGATCATGATAATGATGACAGGGGGGAAGTGGATGATATTGTCCTCCGGACTTTTGAAATAGATTACATAACAGACATCGATAGCAACCTCTACAAAACTGTGAAAATTGGTAATCAATGGTGGATGGCGGAAAATTTAAAAGTGTCCCGTTACCGTAATGGTGATCCAATTGATGATTGCTGGGCTTATGGCGATGATGAGAACAATATTCTTGCTTATGGAAGATTATATTCATGGTATGCGGTTTCAGACAGTTGTAATATCGCTCCCGAAGGCTGGCACGTGCCAACTGATGAAGAATGGGAAGAACTGGCACAGTATATCAGCGATGATAATGGTGGCTACAGCAAAAATGGTGATAACTGGAATAATGCCGGATCCCATCTAAAAGCCACAACTGGGTGGAATTCCGGCGAAAACGGGACTGATGACTATGGCTTTTCCGGATTGCCGGCGGGTTCCCGTAGCACCAATGGCCATTACGCCTATATCGGGAACTATGCTTACTTTTGGTCTGCTTCAGAGAGCAGCTGGTTAGGCGCGTGGGGCAGAAACCTGCTCTACCATAACGCTACATACAACCGGGGAGACCACAGTAAGGGAAACGGATTTTCCGTGCGTTGCATAAAAGATGAGGTAGCCCCGGAAAACACTGCTCCGGAAGCCTCTTTTACCAGCACACCCGCAGTTGGGACGGTAGATACAATATTTACTTTTGACGCCTCAGGAAGTAGTGATGGGGAAGATGATTTAGCGGATTTACAGGTACGCTGGGATTTTGATAATGATAATACCTGGGATACAGACTATTCAACAACCAAGACTATCACTCATCAATTCACAACAGCCGGAACTTATCCTGTAAAACTTGAGGTATTGGATACAGATGGCGCCACTGATACAGCAACAGAAACGATTACTGTTGAAGAAAATTCTATTGAAACCGGCACAGTTACCGACATTGATGGCAACACTTACCAGACCGTCATTATCAATGGCAAGGAATGGATGGCAGAAAATCTAAAAGTTACAAAATATCGTAATAGCGAGACAATCTCTGAGTGCTGGACTTACAACAACGATGAAAGCAATGTAGAAACTTATGGTCGGCTCTATTCATGGCATGCAGTATCTGACAGCCGTAATATCGCTCCCGAAGGCTGGCATGTACCCACTGATGAAGAGTGGGAAGAATTAGCCCAATACATCAGTGATCAGAATGGTGGCTATGGCAAGAGTGATGATGACTGGTATGAAGTAGGAACCCACCTAAAAGCCAGCTCAGGATGGGATGCAAATGCAATTGGCACAGATGACTACGGTTTTACCGGTTTGCCGGCGGGTTACCGTGAGACAAACGGTAATTACGCCCACCTGGGTTACTACGCTTACTTCTGGTCGGCTACGGAGTGCGAAAGTTATAATTATAATGCATGGATCCGGCAACTGAACTATCTCAGCACTACCTTCTACCGGAGTGGCCAAACTAAAGACCGCGGTTATTCGGTTCGCTGCGTAAAGGATTAAGTATGCCCTGAAATTAGATGATGCAACAACAGGACACACAAGAGGGTTCTGTGAGAATCCTGACGGAATCGGAGATTGCTGATTTCGTCTGCATATCAAATCTTTGGAAGATTTCACAATCCATCACCTTTCAAATGGTCGCAGACCTTTGCAATGGTGTTTTAGGGCACATGAACCAACCATTGCAAAGATCGCTGACCATTTGCAAGGTTTGTAAGGCAATTCCCTTGTTTCAGCACCAACCCATTCCCTTTCAAATGATCAAAGCCTTGAGTTAAGTTCATAATCAGGAATAGAGACGGGACAACATCAATCCGGATTAAGGGTTGATTAAACTGAATTAAACATATAGATTTATTACTGTAACTTTAATTGAGGGAGGAACCGATGAAAAAATTAACGATTCTCATGACTTTTTTTGTGCTTTTAAGTAGCTGCTATCGAGTTACTGACGCATTAATTGATGGTGCTCTTGGCGGCGCCGGCCGGGCTGTCAGTGAGCGGGCAGCCAATGCAGTTTATAAAAAATTGGCTCCTAAAGAAAAATTACCTGACCCTTCAACAATGGCCTGGAATCAATATATGATTTCCCAGGCGCAGATTATATTTAGTTATTCCTTTGCTCCGGGGGGACTATGGGTTTCAAATAATAGCTTTGACCCCGGTGAATATACGAAATTCAAAATGACTGATGATAGTGAGAATAGCATTACAATTGAGAGAGCCTATTTAAAGAAATTGGAAAATGGTAATCAATGGTGGCGAACGTCTTGGGAAGAAGAAGACGATAAGTGGATTTATGAAGCTCTTATCTCTGCCGATGATGGTCAACTGCTTAGATTACGTGCCCGGGATATAGATGGCAATGAAGGGGAAGTTCCCGTCACTGACCAGGCGATTACTATCTCACCTACTACGGTATCAGAGGAAAGTATAGAAGCAGCAACCGTTGGCACTAAAACCATTGAGTCACCAGCCGGTACCTTTCAAACTGACCATGTTCATTATATGGCAGTTCAGACTGATGGTGCGATTGATTGGTGGATAAGTGATGAAGTTCCAGGCGGCGTTGTCAAATATCAGTTGACCGATAAAGACGATGAGATAGTTTGGACAAATTTATTGATAGAAAAAGGTTCAGGTGCAACAACAATACTGAATTCATTTTAGTAAAATAATTTTTCAGGTTTTATGGCAATTTTTTGAATTATGGCCGGTTTGGAAGAAGGGCTGTTTTCAGGAGATTTCGTTTTTGCCGGCGGGAGAGTTGCTTGATGCGGTATTCAGCCCTGGATGCTTCCGAGCGGCTGGTATATTCCCAGTATCCCAGCAACCTTACCGGCCGTCGTCCCCATGTATACCGGGCCCCGGTTCCCTGATTATGGGCCTCAATCCGGGCGTTCAGGTTATTGGTAATGCCGGTATACCAGGTGTCATCGGCACAGGCTAATATGTAAACTTTCCAATTATTTGCAGACATAAAATTTTAATTATTTTGGATTAGTTAATATTTCATGAACCCTTTAACCCGCATTGTACAATAAACATGGCAAAGAAATCTGCCGAGCGTTCACTCCTGTAGATGCTGTGGTGTCCTGACCTTCCCGGCTGTATTCCGCAGGTGTTTCATCGCTGTTTGAATGAAATTTCATCAAGATATTTGTCCAGGCGAAAAGCTACATAAGCCAGCCAGCCAAATACAACAATTCCGAACAGTCGCTGGGTCAATCCACGATAATTCACCGGATCCAGGCGCGCCACCATGGCCCATAAATAAACAAAGATTAAGAACCCGGCCAGAACAGAGATGAGATGGAAAAATTTTTCATCTATGAGATTGTTCTGTTCATACAAAAACACAAAGGGAATGATCATGACAAACAGCCCCAGTCCGTACAGACCATGCCAGGGGGAACCAATTGGAAATATGGCGCCAAAAATAAAGGTGACGCCAAATAAAAATATTAAAAATGAAAATAGGGAAAATTGCCCCTTAAATGTTAGAACCAATCCGGCAGAAAATAAAAAGAGGGAAAAACTGGTGGCAACTATTCCGATTCGAAATAGATTTATCGCCACATTGTTGGCGTTGATTCCTAATTCACTGGCATGCTGACCTAAATGACTGTAATCCTCTGCAAAAAATCCGGCCATTAGTATAAATCCAAAATAGATGATTGGTAAATAAACAGCCTGTTTTATTAATAAGCGTTTCATA
>CAZCHS010000160.1:0-4784 GCA_964498725.1 uncultured bacterium
CATAGTTTTCTTGATGGCAATAAACGAATTGCCATTACAATTGGCACTATGTTTCTGTTACAAAATGGTTTCCTGGAATCAGCCCGGCGGTTCTTGTTCAAAATGGAAATTGTTTCATATCATCTGGCTGCAGGAAATATTGATAAAGAGCTGTTAAATGAATTAATTCATTCAATTGTTTTTGAAGAGGATTATTCCGAAGATTTAAAATTAAAATTAATGGATGCAATATCTAAAGAATAATGGAATATAAATGATCAAATTAACCTGTAATAAATCTAAAAATATTCGTATTTTCTTTACTAACAATACCCATCACGCTTTCCGTCAGATCAGCGCACCCGGATGGGTTTTCGATTTTATCCCCCTCTGCTTGCGATCATCCACCGATAATATGCATAGCGAGGCACTATGGAACTGACCAATATAAAATTCAAAAAATATTCGGAATATAAAGATTCAGGAGTGGAGTGGATCGGGAAAATTCCAGCACATTGGGATACATTAAGGGGAAATTATATATTTAAAACAGTAGATGAAAGATCAAAAACAGGTAAAGAAGAAATATTATCAGTTTCGGAGCATCATGGTGTAAAAAAACGATCAGAAGCAAATGTTAATATGTTTATGGCTGAATCATATAAAGGATATAAAATTTGTTCTAAAGGTGATTTAGTAATAAATAGTTTATGGGCATGGAGTAGAGGTTTAGGAATATCTAAACATAGAGGGATCATAAGTACCGCTTATAGTTTTTTCCGACCTGATTATGAACGATATGATAAAAATTATTTGCATTATTTGCTAAGAATAAAAAAATATGTAGATCAGTATTTCATATCATCAAAAGGGATTTGGATATCCAGACTGCAACTTTCTGATTGGTCGTTTCTTAGGATACCAATATTATCACCACCCCTCCCCGAACAAACCCGCATCGCCAACTTCCTGGACAAGAAATGTCAATTGATCGACAAAGCCATCGTCCAAAAAGAACAACTCATTGACCTGCTGAAAGAACGCCAACAGATCGTCATCCAAAAGGCTGTCACCAAAGGCCTTAATCCTGATGTAAAAATGAAAGATTCCGGTGTAGAATAGATTGGGAAGATTCCGGAGCATTGGGAGGTGAAAAGACTTTCAATGATTGGCAACTTTTCAAAAGGATTCGGAATTTCAAAAAAGGATATAACGGAACGAGGATTGCCAGCAATTTTGTATGGTCATATTTATACAGAATATAATTTTACAATTGAAAATATATCTCATTATATAGATAGTTCTAAATCAAAAAATGCTAAACTATTATTAGATAAAGCAATATTGTCTACCGGATCTGGAGAAGATAGGAAAGATATTGGAAAAACCGTTCTATACCAAAATAATGAAAAAGTGTTTATTGGTGGTGATATTATTGTGTTTAAACAAAATAAATTCGACAATCTATTTATTACTTATGCTTTAAACTCAAGAGGTGCAAAGAATGAAAAGGCTAAAAAATCTAAAGGCGAAATTATTATTCATATTTATGCATCAAAATTAAAAAATATTTATATCCCTATACCACCACTTAATGAACAAAAAAAATATCAAACCATATTACTAATATGTTGAGTAAAACAGATAAAGCAAAAACACTCCAATTAGACCAAATTCAAAAGCTCAAAGAATACAAAACCACACTGATAAACAGTGCGGTAACAGGAAAGATAAAAGTCTAATATAATTTGCGTTTATTCGCGATATCAGTCGAAAAGAAAAAAGGAAAGCCATGACCAGCAATACCAATGAACAAGCCCTGGAAGCAGCTATTGAAAAGCGACTCACCGGCATCTGCCGGGAAGAGATGGATGCGACACACTCCGATGCGGATGCAGCAGACCGCAGTCCGCTCTACCGCACCGGCCATGGCTATTATATTGGTGATCCGTCAAATTTTAATAAAAAATATGCCATAGATGAGCATCATTTCTGGCATTTCCTGGAAACCACACAGCCCGAAGAAGTGGCAAAACTTCAGCGCCAGTCCAACTGGAAATTAAAAGTCCTGGAGCGGTTGGACCGATTGGTGAAAAAATATGGCATTCTGCGTATTCTCCGCAAAGGACTAAAGGTGGATGACGCCCACTTCACCCTTTTTTACCAACTTCCTCTTGCCAGCAGCAGCGATAGTGTGAAGGAAAATTTTAACCAGAATGAATTCAGCGTCACCCGGCAGCTGCATTATTCCACGGACAATCCCCTGGAAGAAATCGACATGGTGATTTTTATTAACGGGCTGCCCATCGCTACTTTTGAACTGAAAAACCAGTGGACCGGTCAAAACGCCCGTGTTCATGGCATCAACCAATATAAAAATGACCGTGATTTTCATCAGCCTTTACTCAATTTTGGCCGCTGTATTGTGCATTTTGCTGTTGATCCTGATGAGATATATATGACCACCCGGTTGCAAGGCAAAAAACCTATTTTCTGCCTTTTAACAAAGGCCACAATTACGGAAAAGGCAATCCGCCCAATCCTTTCGGGCACAAGACCGCCTTTCTCTGGGAAGAGATTTTGACAAGAGAATCCCTGGCCAACATTATTCAGCACTTTGTTTGTTTTGACGGCAAAGAAAGCGATACCCTGAGCAAACGCACCCTTTTCTTTCCCCGTTATCATCAATTGCAGGTAGTTCGAAAAATTTTGCAGGATGTCAGAACCAAAGGGGTCGGCAATACCTATTTAATCCAGCACTCTGCCGGTTCGGGCAAGTCCAATTCCATTACCTGGACAGCTTTTCAAATGATAGAAGCCTATCCGGTGGATGAAGCTGTGCCGGGTGGCAGAGGACTGACCTCGCCGCTTTTTGATTCTGTTGTCGTCGTCACTGACCGGCGGTTGTTAGATAAACAATTGCGGGACACTATTAAAGAATTTTCCGTGGTAAAAAATATTGTGGCCCATGCCAAATCATCAATGGAATTAAAACAGCATTTGGAATCCGGCAAAAAGATCATCATTACCACGATTCAGAAATTTCCCTATATTGTAGACGGTATTTCCGATTTGAGTGACCGGAATTTTGCAGTTATTATAGATGAGGCCCACAGTTCACAAACCGGACGCTCCGTGGATACGCTGAATGTAACAATTGGCCAAAATAATGAAGAAGAATTCATGGATAACCAGGACAAGATCTTACAGGCCATGGCAGCCCGGAAAATGCGTGGCAATGCCTCCTATTTTGCTTTTACCGCCACGCCGAAAAACGCGACGCTGGAAAAATTTGGCACACAGCAGGAAGATGGTAGTTTTAAGCCCTTTGATCTCTATTCTATGAAACAAGCCATTGAAGAGGGATTTATTCTGGATGTGTTGGCCAATTACACCACTTACCGCAGTTATTATCAGCTGGAAAAATCAATCGAAGAAAACTCGCTCTTTGAAACAGCAAAAGCCCAGAAAAAACTCCGCGCCTATGTCGAGCGTCACCCTGATACAATTAAAACCAAGGCTGAAATTATCCTCGATCATTTTGTAAAAAATATTTACAACAAGAAAAAATTAAAAGGAAAAGCCAAGGCCATTGTAGCGACCCAAAATATTGAATCGGCAATTCGATATTACAAAGCACTGTTCGGCCACTTAAACAAACTGGGAAATCCCTTTAAAATTCTGGTCGCCTTTTCCGGGACGAAGGAAGTGGATGGTATTGAATATACCGAAGCTGCCATGAATGGCTTTTCCCAAAGCGATACAAAGGATGAATTTGATAAAGATGATTACAGAATTCTGGTAGTTGCCAATAAATTTCTGACCGGTTTTGATCAGCCAAAATTGACCACAATGTATGTAGACAAAAAACTGCAAAATGTCATGGCTGTTCAAGCCTTGTCACGGTTAAACCGGTCAGCGCCAAAATATGGCAAAAAAAGTGAAGACCTGTTCATCCTTGATTTTTTCAATACAGTCAATGATATCCGGTCGGCTTTTGAGCCTTTCTATACATCAACCACCTTACGGGAACCGACGGATATTAATGTATTGCATGAATTGAAAGATTATCTCGATGGCATCGGAGTTTATGAACAACATGAAGTGGAAGAGTTTAATATCAGGTTTTTCAACAATGCCGATGCCCAGCAACTGAGTCCGATTATTGATGCCGCAGCTGACCGGTTTAATCATCAATTGCATTTTAGCGATGAAGAAAAAGCTGATTATAAAATCAAGGCGAAGCAGTTTGTAAAAATCTACGGACAAGTAGCGGCGATTATTCCTTTTGGATTGATTGAATGGGAAAAACTCTTTTGGTTCCTCAAGTTTCTCATTCCAAAACTTATTGTAAAAGACCCGGATCAGGATGCACTCGACGGCTTGCTTGATTCCATTGATTTATCCACCTATGGATTACAGCGAACAAAACTAAACAATAAAATCGACCTGGACGATTCCGGTGGCGAATTGGACCCGCAGAACCCCAATCCCCGTGGTACTCATGGCGGTGAAAAAAACGAAGACCCTTTAGATGAGATCATCCAGAACTTCAATGATCGCTGGTTCAAAGGCTGGGACACCACGACAGAAGAGCAGCGGGTAAAATTTATCACCATCAGTAAAAACATCGCTGCTCATCCGGATTTTCAGTCAAAATTTGCCGAAAATAAGGACAGTCAAAACAGGGACCTGGCATTAAAGAAAATTCTCAATGAAGTGATGACCAAACAGCGAAAAAATGAATTGAACTTGTATAAATTGTACGCTAAAGATGAATCATTTTACCAGGCATTTTTTGATAC
>CAZCHS010000161.1:0-4380 GCA_964498725.1 uncultured bacterium
TTGTGTGTATATCCTGTTTACATTAATGAAAAATCCAAACACAAGCAATGAATATTTTTCTGTAAATTATTATTTAGATGAACCCACATCATTCAACCAAATATTCTTTACCATCAGATTTCAAAACATTTTCCTTGGATAATCTCCAAAAAATTTTTATATATAGAGCCGACTAGTGCATAACAGTATTAAAACGGAGAGCAACATGTTGGATAAGTTGAAAAATAAAATCTTTAAGACCTGCCCGAAAACAGGCCGGATCAGGGGACTAAAATTTGAAAATAAATTGTTCTATTACCTGACTTTTCCGGTTTTGGGAATTCTGGCGACACTTTGGATATTGATCAGGGTCATTCCCAAACCCAGCCGGCTTTCTTATCCCTGTATGAAGGTTGCGATGCCCTTTGCCAGCACTTTTCTGACTTTCCTGGGTGGTTTGTTGATCTCTTTTTTCTCTTTGAAAAAACTGCGCGAGAACCTGCAATCCAAAAATTTTAAATTTATGTTTACCGGTTTTTTGGCGCTTTGCCTGGCAGCCGGATTTATCATGATCAATTCCAGCACAACAACCACTTCTTATGCCAATAATCCTAAAATTTTCCAGCCGGCCAATCAGCCCATGGGTGAAGCCAAAGGCCTGTTTCCAGGTCGCGTGGTCTGGGTCCATGATCCCAATGCCACCAATGAATTTTGTAATAATAGCTATACGGCTGATGGGTTACAAAATGAATGGGACAATGGCTGGTTTCTGAACAAGAACAATGATCAGAATGTGATCGATAAGATGCTGAATACTGCTGTCAGAGAGATTACCGGAACACTCGAAGTCACGGACGCGTGGGAGGAGATATTTAAATACTATAATTCTACCCATGATAAAGGAGACATCAGTTATCAGCCGGGAGAAAAAATCTTCATCAAGCTCAATCTGACCAGTGCCTGGGGAATGGGACATGGTTGGGGAAATATCAATGATGACTTTACTGTGGCTGAAAATAGCTGGTATGGAGTCTCTGAAACATCTCCTCATTTAGTGCTATCACTCTTGAAGCATCTCGTAAATGTTGTTGGCGTTGCCGAAGAAGATATTTACGTAGGGGATCCGATGAAGCATATTTACAAACACAGGTATGACCTGTTTAACAATACATTTCCTGATATTCATTATCTTGACTATGATAAAAATACTGACGGCAGGGAAAAAGTTGTGCCCAGCAGTATGGCGATAGTGGATTATTCTGACCGCGGCGCTGTCCTGCGAACCGACAGTGAAAACGATACTGTTTTTACTGATTATCTTTATACCATTTTCGAGGAAATGGACTATATGATCAATGTTCCTACCTTAAAAGGCCATAAACGAGCGGGAATGACTGCTTTTGCCAAAAATCACTTTGGATCACACACCAGGGGTGATGCTTCTCATTTGCATAATGGACTGATTGCGCCCAATGAAACCGACCCGTATCGCGCCGGCTATGGATTCTATCGGGTTACCACCGATCTGATGGCTCACGAAATCCTGGGCGGTAAAAACCTGATTTACCTGATGGACGCGCTTTGGTCTGCCGGTGCAGAAGTACACAAACCCAGCAAATGGAAAAATGCGCCTTTCAATAACCACTGGAGTTCATCAATTTTTATATCCCAGGATCCGGTGGCCATTGAATCCGTTGGCTATGATTTTTTGCGGGCGGAATATACGGAAGAGCAACATCCCGATGAAACTTTTGTCCAGATGGAAGGCACCGACGAATACCTGCACCATGCCGCCGATTCCACAACCTGGCCGGAAGGCATTGTTTATGACCCGGAAAACGATGGCACACCCATTAGTAGTTTAGGCGTCCACGAGCACTGGAATAATGAAACAGACCGTGAATATATGAGGAACCTGGGCTTTGAAGACGGGATCGAATTGACAACCCGCGATTATGCTAATGATACCCAGGATGATACAGTAATTGTACAACACTATGTAGACCTGCCAACTTTTGATGGCCGGGACAATGAACCCTGCTGGCAGACTGCTGAGTGGCAGGAAATCGGACAAACCTGGATTCCTTACGGTGAATTTGTGCTTTCTGACGATTTCCAGGGGCGTTACAAAGCGGTTTGGAATTATGATGATAACCTGCTTTGCTTTCTGGTGGAAATCAAAGACGACACCCTTGTCGACGGCCATAATCCCGCCAATGATGACTATTTCAGTTATGATGTTTTGGAAGTTTTTATTGACGAAGATAATTCCGGGGGTATGCACCGAATTGACCAGGGAAATGAAAATGCCGAAAATGCTTTCTCCTATCATATCAATGTTGATTTTCCGGAAGTTGACGGTACAGAAACAGATTTCGTTGCCAGGGACATCGCCGGATTCTGGGAAAAACCTGACTTTGCCGATCACTTTGAGCATTTTATTGTTAAGCGCTATCTGAACAAAGTGATTTATGAATTCTCTCTGAAGATTTATGATGATACCTATGTTGACAATGATATGGAAAGTTCCCGCGTCCAATTACTGCCGGAAAAAGTGCTGGGATTTTCGATGGCTTACTGTGACAATGATAATCCTGATGAAGATCCCAAAACCCGGGACAATTTCTTTGGTTCAGTCGAAGTAACAGAAGAAAAATCCAATTCACACTGGGAGGATGCCGATGGCTTTGGTACCATGAAACTGGTTGATGAAGCCGGTTATGTCGCCATTGATGATGAAGATATCAATATTGCCGGACAGTATAAATTGGAACAGAATTATCCGAATCCTTTTAATCCCGCCACAACCATTGCTTATTCTATTTCGCAGGATGTGAAAGTTAATCTGTCAATTTATAACATGGCCGGACAAAAGGTAGCGGAACTGGTGGATGAACAACAGGCTGCTGGCTTTTACCGGGTTAAGTGGAACGCGGCTGATGCGGCTTCGGGAATTTATTATTACCGGATTAAGGCGGGTAAATACAGAGCATCCAAAAGATGTTTGCTGATCAAATAAACCTATAATTAATCATACAAAAAATTAAAGGCGGCAATTTCAATTGTCGCCTTTTAAATTTCTGTTGTTAGAATTCAGAATGTTCATAAAATATTATCAAGCCACTTTTTTTGTCACAGTTTCTCTGGCTGCAAAATAATTAAATAAGATAATCGAAATAGCGACAAAGATCATTCCTATCACCGAGGATATTTCCGGTGATTCGCCGGGCAATAAAATCCAACTGAAAATCGCGCCGAAAACAGGGATAATAAATTTCCAGAGATTTAATTCCGAGACCTTGATCTCGGGTTTTTTCAGCAGATTGAACCAAATCGCAAAGGCTCCCGCCGATAAAAAAGCCAGCCATCCCAGGGCGAAATAGTATTCCTTCGCGTAAATGACTTTTGGCAACCCCTCAAAAGGCAGGGACAATATCAGCAATAGAAAACCGCCGATGAATAACTGGGCGGAACTAAAGATCATGGGGTGAACAACTTTTTTGTTCTTGGAGACAATAATATTTCCCAGGGAGCCGGAAGTGGTACTGACCAGCAGAATTAATATCCCCGTCAGTTCTTTCAGGCCGGTTGCCATCCAGGGTTTTCGACTGAGTGCGATGATCGTGATACCCACAAATCCCAGCACCAGACTGACTGTTTTTGCAACTGTCATCTTGTCGTGCTCCATTAGAAAGTGGGCGGAAATAGCGGAAATCAGCGGCGCTGAACCAATTATGATCGCTGCCAGGGCGCCGTCAATCATAGTGATGCCGGTATAAAATAACGCATAGACCAGGAAGGTTTGCACAATACTTAACAGCATTACCAGGGGAAAATTCTCTTTTATGACGCGAAAATACTTTCCCAAATTTCCGGCAAAAAATAGCAGCATGATGCCCGACAGCATAAAGCGTATACCGGCAAAGGAGAGGGGGTCCGTGTATTTCAGGCCGATTTTTATACCCGCAAAAGCAGTGGACCAAAGCAGGCAGGCGACTATAGCGAGCAGTATGTATTTGATGGATAAATTTCTCAAGACTTTTCCTTTTTCAATTTCAGCAAATTTAAACAACTAAAGTTCCGATTCAAAAAATATTAAATTGTTACAAGCCCCTTGACTTATGTTTGCTTCACAGCTATATATTTTACACACCAATAGTATTGCAAACATGAGTTGTAACTACTCAAGTACTTTCTCACTGTAAAGGATAATTGCTATTATCCGGATTTTATAAAAATGGCAGATAAACATATCCCGATAAATCGTGAGAAGTGTCTGTTACAAGAGGCTAGAACATACCTGAGTAGTTACAAAAAATGAAATTAATATGCGCAACATTAACTGCCAGCATATCAGAATTGAAACGAAATCCCTCCGCATTAAAATAGTGGGAAAAATTA
>CAZCHS010000162.1:0-4240 GCA_964498725.1 uncultured bacterium
GGACAATAGGAATTGTCCGCTACAATTTTCTGCACCGTGATTATTGAGACAGCCTGGCATGACATTAGAGTTGGGGTTTTGGAACACCTCTATTCAATTGTAAGCTAAACTACGAAGTAGTTGAATATGAATAACTACGGGTGTCAACCCGTAGTCTTCAATCGTAAGGTATAAACTACAACGTAGTTTAACAAAATATTACCCAATTATTCTGTAAAGTACCACAACTTGTCCTGCACCGGGTTAAAACATCCTGTCCCAGGGTGGCAGCATCACAGGTTTTTCCTCAAGAATTTGACGGACTTTTTCAGGCAGAAACCGTTCCTTGATCACCAGACGGAACATATATTCGTCAAACCAGTCATCAGTCATGATAAGAAACCCTTTGTAGCCGGAATCCGCGCCCCAACTATTTTCCAGTAACCATTTCGTGGTTTTGCCTTCTTTGGTCGTATCAACCCCCATCAGCGCCATTCCGTGAGTGGAACCCGACTGATAGGTGAGAATCCGTTCTTTCTTGTCCATATCGAATTTAACACCGAAAAGGCTTTCATAATCATACAGGCCCACATCAACTAAACCTCTGTCCCGGTCCAGATGTTTTCCCACATCACAGGAGAAATACATCGGCTCATCATTGAGGATGGAATTTTTGGCATACTGTTTAATCTCTTTGCTGGGCAGATTGATGTATTTCCAGTTCACGCCTTCATACTGATTGCGGTACCATTGGATTTCGTAAAATTTATAATAGGGGCGGGAGGGGTCATCCATGAGCATCACATATTTACCGAGGTCATAATCCACTGCATCACGGTAAAATTCCTGGGGAGTCATGGTTTTTTCAATGAGTTGGCCGCCATCTTTTTCCTTATACCGCCAGGTAAATTCTTCCGGTGGAGTACCCAGTGATAGGGCGAGGATCCGGTAGATATCCTTGAGCATTTCGGCTTTTGCTTTGCGCAGTTTTTTGACATTACTGGTTTTCATCTGCCGCAAGTCCATGGCTTGGGTGCGGAGTTTGGTTTTTAGTATTGAGCGCATATCACGGGTATTGGCGCCGTGATAACTTTCTTTCATGACTTCTTTCGGAACGAATCCGTATTTTTCCGCAATACCGGGAAACATATTCCAGACACCGCCGTCACCGATGGGGCCGCGCAGTAAAAAGCGCACGTATTCATCATTGATGTCCTTGTCTTTGGTGGCAATGATATTTTCCAGGAACAGGTTGGCTTTTTCAAACTGGTCCCAAAAGAAAAGATAATTTTGAGAAAAATCAAAATCTTTCAGATTATACTTTTCAACAATTTTCGGACGCAGTACATTCAATGATGTGAACAGCCAGCAGCGGCCGGTACTTTCCTGATCAGTAATGGAGGGAATGTCGATTTGATAGGAAAAATGGTTGTCGATATGCTGGACTTTACTGCGGTTTAATGCCAATTCATTGATCCGGTTATTGGAAATGGCATTTTGTGTCGCTTTGGTGTAAGCGTCGTCCTGAAAAGAGGTTCTGATTTCCTTGAGCATTTTACTGCTGACAGCGCCGTCATTAGCAAACGCCATTACTGAAAAAAGGACAATCAATAAAAATGTCAGTAATTGTTTCATTTGGCTCTCCCTTTAATTAATTTTTAAACCGAATCTAATATAACCCGGTTAGGATAATTTCAAAAATATTTTTAATAAAAGGACAATAAATGGAACGAAACAAAGCAAAAAGATATAACAACACAAAATTAATCCTGTCAATAGCGGAAGGCGGCATCAGTCTCATTTTTATTATTTGGCTGCTGTTTAGCGGCGCTTCGGCAACCATTGCGCAATATGCAGCAAGTTGGGTGTGCAATCCATATTTGCAACTCTTTGTGTTTTTGCTCATGATCGGCTTTTTCAATAGCGTCGTAACGTTTCCGGTTAGTTTTTATAAGGATTATTTGCTGGAGCATAAATATGAACTCAGTAATCAAAGTTTGCGCAAATATTTTTGGGAAAAATTCAAAGGATTACTGGTGGCCTTGCCGATTGTTCTGATATTGATGGCGGTCTTTTATTTTTTATTGCGGCGGTATCCGGAAAACTGGTGGGTTATTATGGGAACGGTCATCGTGTTATTTTCCGTAATATTGTCCCGCCTGGCACCGACCCTGATCTTCCCTTTGTTTTATAAATTTACAAAACTTGAAAATGATGAGTTAAAGGAGAAAATAGAATCCCTGTGTCAGTCTGTGGGTATGGAACTGGATGGATTGTATCAATTTGACATGAGCAAAAATACCAAAAAAGCCAACGCAGCCTTTACCGGCATCGGCAAAACAAAACGGATTATTCTCGGTGATACCTTGTTAAATAATTTATCCGATGAGCAAATTTTAGCGGTGCTTTCCCATGAATTGGGACATTTCAAGTTAAACCATATCTGGAAAGGTATGACCGCGGGTGTATTGCTCAATTATCTGGGGTTATACCTGGTGGATTTGATTTATTCCGGTGCTTATTCACAGTTTGGGAGCAATAAATATTCTCTTGCAGCTCTGCCGTTAATGGCGATTCTGCTGAGCTTGTTCAGTATTATCACCGGCCCGCTGACTAATATGCTGTCCCGCAAACATGAACGGGAAGCCGATGATTTTGCTGTGGATCTAATGCAGGAAAAAAGATCATTGAAAACCGGCCTGAAAAAACTAAGCGACCAGAATCTGGGGGATGAAAAACCCCATCCTGTTGTGGAGTTTCTTTTTTACAGCCATCCGTCGACAGGGAGCCGCATTCAACGGCTGGGAGGATTGGATGAAGAACCAGCGTAAGGCCTATTTATTCACTGCTCTGTCGATTCTCTGCTGGGCCACGGTGGCCACGGCCTTCAAATTAGCCCTGCGCCATATAACGCCGGTGCAATTGCTGTTCATTTCCACAATGAGTTCGGTTCTGATTTTATTACTGATCGCCCTGGTCACCGGCCGGTTAAGCGGCTTCCGGCGGTTTGATCGCGGCGATATCGGGTTCTCGGCATTGATGGGACTGATCAATCCCTTTGGCTATTACCTGATCTTGTTTAAAGCCTATGACCTTTTGCCGGCCCAGATCGCCCAGCCGCTGAATGTTACCTGGGGAATTGTGATCGTCTTCCTGTCGATTCCGATTCTAAAACATGAGGTTCACTGGCAGAATTATCTCTCCCTGGTTCTGGCTTTTTTGGGAGTCAGTTTAATTGCCTATGGCGGGGAAATGAGCGATTATCTGGAGGTCAGTATACCGGGGATTGTTTTGGCGCTGTCCACTTCTTTTATCTGGTCTGTCTACTGGCTGATCAATGCCCGGGACAAAAAGGATGAAGTGTTGCGGCTGTTGCTGAATTTTGTTTTTGGAGCGATTTATATCACCATTTTTGTGCTGGCGAATGGTTCCCTGCGCACCTTGGATTTTAACGGATTATGGCCGGCTCTCTATGTCGGTGTATTTGAAATGGGACTGACCTTTTGGTTCTGGCTGCAGGCTCTGCGCTATTCCACCAATACCGCAAAAATTTCCATCTATATTTATATTTTTCCGGTGCTGTCTATGGGGATCATTGCCCTTGTGCTGGGTGAGAAAATCCTGTTTACCTCAGTAATTGGACTGGCCCTGGTGATTGCTGGTGTCCTGGCAAACAAACTCATTCATCCGAAAAAAACTTCCGGGGTCTAACAGACCCGGGAAGTTTATCTTTCATACACAAATCTTCGTTACACTGCTAGTAAAAATCCGTTTACATCCGCGTTATTTGGAACATCCGGCCTTTGAAGTACCGCAGCAAAAAAATATCATCGCATTGATCAGAGTCCATCTGTGACAAATAAATATTTTATCTCTGAATTAAATCCATATCAACATCCAAAATGATACAAATTCTCTCAAATAATAATTTTGAAAAAGTCAAAACAATTTTAATTTCTTCCCTACCGGGCAAAGACCGACTAAACCCTGGATATGATTCCTGAATATGGTATTCACTAGCGATTTCAAGAAAATCAATTTCATTTTCTTCAATTACCAAATCTTCTATTACTAATGCATATATCATTCCCAGGTCATGAGATTTAGGAATTTTGTTGTTCTTGTATGCAAGAATTGATTTTAGCGATTTTTCAATAGCATAATGTAAATCGACACTGATACTATCTGAATAATATTTCAGCAGACTTTATCCTGAATTATTCATGAATTTTCAATTTTTTAAAGGAAAGCGAATAAAATT
>CAZCHS010000163.1:0-3923 GCA_964498725.1 uncultured bacterium
GTTTTTACCGTGGGTTGACACCCACGGTTATTATTGTTTTATCCCTTCGGGATTTTATAAGCCGTATATTAATTTCACTGACCTTCCCCCCAAAAAACTAAACCATTACAAAAGTTAGTAAAAAAGGGTTAGATTAGCCCAGGAGGAAGTCAAAATGCGAAAAAGATTTACAGAAGAACAAATTATCAGAATCCTTAATCAAGGAGAATCAGGGGAAAAGGTAAAAGATATTGTCCGTGAGCATGGTCATCACAACCCCCTTGTTCCTCCCGATGCATCGGGAGGTCACGACAAGATAACCGGTTGTTTACTAAAAGTTTGATAATTCAAGGTTACGACTAAAATCAGACCGGTTCTTCCTTTGAAAGGTTATCAATCCGGCTCTGACGGGGAGATGCAACCTGCCCGCAGCAGGCAGGGAGGGTTTAAAACTAATGTTCAGAGCAAAAACTTATGACACTACCAAAACAAAATAATAGAACCAAAATAGAATAATGCTCACAATTGATCTGCCTATAGGGAACCTCTAAAAAATTAAAATTTTTGTAAAATTCAAAAATTTTAAGCGAACAGGGATGATCGCTCTACAAATGTAGAACGATCATCCTTGATCGTTCAAAATCAATTTTTAGAGGTATTCTATAGATTTCCTGTCGTCAAAGTCCGGACATTTTATCGGAAACTATTTTCCTGAGGGTTACAATAGTGGCGCCCCAGCTGCTGAACCGGTCATTGGCCAATTTAAAGGAACGAACCATCTCATTTTTTTCCAATTCACGATGAACGATCTCTCTGAGCACTCCTTTGCCCTTCCCGTGAATGATGCGGACTTTTTGCAAGTGTCGCCGGGAACAATCCAGGATAAACTCGTTGACCAGGCTTTTGACATCACGGGGATGAAAATTGTGCAGGTCCAGCGTATCGGAATGTTCAGGCTTAATCGGTTCGTTATTATCAGTAAGTTCAGAAAATCCTTTTCTGGCATTACTGACAAATTCCCTGACCAGCCGCGGATCTTTATTTCCCTGCGTATCCTCCACGCCGGTATGCGCGTCAACACCGGCAGGACGGACAGCGTGAATGGCATCATATACATTATACGGTGTCAATCCACCGGCTAAAATCACCGGCTTTGGCGACAGGTCAACAATCTCACGGCTAATGGACCAGTCGTGAGTTTTTCCGGTAGCGCCGGAAGCGCCGGTGACAGGATTATAAGTATCGGTGATATAATAATCCACATAAGGATAAGTATAATGAATAGTCCGTTCAATTTCATCTTCATCCATCAGGCCGATCACCAGGCTTTTGATGATCTGCAGGTCCGGTACATTTTTCTTAATTTTTTCCAGTTCCCGGTATCTGATATTTCCATGAAGTTGGACGATCTTTACGCCAAGATATTTGCAAAATTTCACAATTTCATCGGCCTTTGACATATAGGTGATCAATACCGACCGGTTCCGGCTTTGGCTGTTTTGTATTATTTGCCGGGCTTCCGCTTCGGTTGTATCTGCCTTATTCACTGGCAGTCGCAAAGGATATCCGATCATATCCACACCAGCATCCAATAATAATCTTGCTTCTGTAACATTTTTGACACCGGCGATCTGTATCAGATTATTTTTCATTGGTAAATTCAGTTGCTTGTTGAATAAAATAATTTGGCCAGTTTTCAGGCGGTGGCGCTGTAAAAGTCATGGCCTCTTTTTGAGTGGGATGATTTAAAGTCAGTGAATAGGCATGCAGCCCAATGGTTTGATTGGGAAATTTGATCGTTGATCCATAGCGAAAATCCCCCAGTATCCCGTGCCCGCGATGGGCAAACTGTACCCGGATCTGGTGGTGTCGTCCGGTCTTCAGATTTACATCAACCAGGGACACATTATCCTGAAATGCCACCCGTTGAAAAGTCAATTCTGCTTTTTTCCCATTTTTCGCCACAAAACTATTGCGGTCTCTGCGTTCCAGATTGTCGATCAAATGACCGGATACTGGCACCTCGCCTTCCACCAGCGCCAGATATTTTTTCGTGATGGTTTTCTGCTGAAATTGTTTGGAGAGCCGGGCTGCCGCTTTGGAAGTTTTCGCAAAGCAGACCACGCCGGATGCGGGACGGTCCAACCGATGAACCAATCCCATATAAACCTTACCGGGCTTGTTAAATTCTTCCCTGACAAACTGCCGCGCATATTCCAACAGGGTCTCATCTCCGGTGGCGTCACCCTGAACCAACATTCCCGCCGGTTTTGCGATCACAACCAAATGATTATCAAAATACAATATTTCCGGTTTCATTACCATGGCAAAAATATAACCCCCTATGGTACTTAATCCAATTCGAAAATTGATATTTAGTTCTAAAATATATTATCTTAACCCCTAATTATTTTGATTCATTCCTATCAATTGTGTTTGGTCAATGATTTAATTATTATCAATGTAGTGAATAAAATATAAGGATTTGGTATGTTGCATAGATCATTTTTAAAATTATCACTGGTCATCCTCCTTACTGTAGTCATATTGCCGGCAGCGGAAAAAACTCTCAAAGGCTATGTCTTTGATATTGAAACAGGCTTTGGTATTCCCGAAGTCCAGATTTTTACCAGTGATTCTGCCCGGGGCGTTGTTTCCGACAGAAAAGGATATTTCACACTAAAGGGAATCCAAAAAGATAAGGTTCAGCTGGTCTTCAAACATGTAAAGTATCACCCAATCGAACGGGAAATTAATTTTCAGAATAACCGGGAAATATTCAACACCTTTTATTTATCGGCCAATACCATGGAGATGGATTCCGTTATCGTGGTTGGCAATCCTTTTTTTCCGGGGCGTAATGAAGTGGAATTTTCTCCCATCACAAGCCTGTTTTACAGCAAACGATATATGCAGTACAAACAGATGCTGAAAAAAGGGAACTGGTCATGGCTGGAGTTAAAAACCTATGGCTTTTGGTCCATTGCCGCACCCAAAGTTTTTGAAGAATTCTGGGCGTTAAAATCCCGGCGGGACCGGGAAACCTTTCTGCAACTTTTCTGGCAAAACAATGACCCTACTCCCGACTCCCCGAAAAATGAATTGAAAGAAGAATTTGAACGCCGGATTCGCTATAACTGGACCCATTTTTCAAAAGTTGACAGCTTCGGTGTCAGTCAGGAGGATGACGTGTTGGATAAATCCTTAAAATTCCTGTTCGGAAAAAATGCCTTTAAATCACAAAGCGAAAATCGCCTTCGCCCCTGGACCAAACGGGCGCCCTGGGATGCCCGTGGTGAAGTTTACCTTAAATATGGCGAACCCAAACAAAAGACCTTAAACGATCTGGATCATGTTAATTGGTATTATCCGGAATTAGGCATTGATTTTTCCATTGAAAAATTTGCCACCAATATCCGGGGTGATGAAATCATGCCTGGTGAACGGAGCATGCAGCAGATTAACAACCAAACAGGTGTCTCCACTCAGTCTAACGAAAGAAATGTATTGTCCGGTGGACGGATGGGAGGACAGACCGGTCGTACCCGGGACGACCTGATGAATGTCGATAATGAACTGAATATTTTGCTGGATGAATTCCGTGATCAATATGTAAATAATAACACTTTTTATTACAACCATGAAGAGAAACGACCGATACCGGATTTGCAATATTATATCAGGAAGTCCTTTTCAAATTTGGAAGAAAATTTTCTGCGAATTCAATTTCTGCCTGAATATTTTCAATCGATTAAGAATGATTCCTACTACGCTTATGTGACAGTCCGGTTCGTCATCAAAAGAATGGATGGAAAAGTTGAAATGAAAGAATCACTTCCCGGCCATCGTACCATACCAGCGTCCACGGAGAACAAATTCAGACTGGATTTCCCCCTGGAGTTGGAACCGGGCGATTATCTTCTGGAATTATATGTGAAAGACCA
>CAZCHS010000164.1:0-3854 GCA_964498725.1 uncultured bacterium
TATCAGTTGTCAGGAAGAATAAATTGGCTTCTTCGTGACCCATAGAAGCCTCTGTTTTTTATTAGTGAAGCGATAAAAAAATCTTTATTTCAGATTAATTCCCGAGTATTTAAACACCGGAGTTTTACCATTGATGTCCCTTCCATTTATATGTGCCGTAAGTGTTCGTTTTTCTCCCGGTAAAAGAGAGATGTAATTATCGCTGAAAAATACCGGCAGGATTGAGTCACCGGTTATTTTATCGATAATCTTTGATTCGATGAAAAAGGCGATTTTGTTTGTGGGATTTTTATAAGTGACCGTCAGTTCCAGGCCTTTATCGGTTTTTCTAAACTCATGATCCGGATTAATAGTCACCTTATTCATTTTTTGTAAAGCGGTAAAATCTTCATACTCTTTCATAGGTGTAAAAAACCAAACGGAATTTTTGTAATCCAGTTCCGCTTCCCGGGTAGAGAGCCAGTAGAAATTATCAGCCACTAACTCATTTTGATCATTTTTCAACTTTAGGGAGAGAAAGTAGGTTTTGGTAAGGTCTTCAATAATGGGCATATCATAGACCAGCGCCGATTCATTAGCCGGTAAGCTGACTTGAATTTCATCAGAAAAGAGCGGTTTGGAATTAATGTCAAATACTTGAATCTCAGCAGTCAAATCTTCAAGGGCGTTTAGTTTTTCATTGACCACATAAATATTTCTATCATCATAATTGAAGGTAATATTGACGGGGCGGCAACCATGCAATGCGCCGTAAAAAGCGCCATTCGGCATCAGATACCAGTCGTAAAGCTGCCAGAAAGTTTCCGGCCAGGCGGAATTCAGCATCCATTGCACGATCCCGGTAGCGATTGGGCGATTCACCTGGAAGGCTTCATACATCGGGCGCATGGTTTCGTAATTGGATAACTGACAGTAGCTAGCAAACTCTTCGATGTTATCAAATTCACCATATTTATTATTGAAGGCATTGAGAAAGCGGTCCAGCGTCTGAAATTCATTGCGGCCATTATGAAATTGAAAAACATCATTGGTAACCGGCCAGAGTTTATTTTCGGGGATCATTTTTTTCAATGATTCCATGGGAGGTACCTGGGCGCCGGGGCCGGTTTCCGTATTAAATCCGTAAGCGCCGCCCAATTTGCGGTTTTCATACCAGTATTTTGGGGGTGTATAAGCATAAGGGCCGGACATTTTTACGCCGGGAGAGCCGGAAATTTCACTGTAATTGGGATTGTTGGGGAAGCCGTCAAAATCCGGATAATCTACAACGTCATCATAATTCCAACTGTTTTCCATTGTGTATGCGACATCATAATCCATCATTTTGCAGGTGGATAAGATCGGGCGGGTAGGGTCAGTTTTAATGATCTCAGCAGTGAGGGATTTTTCAAATTCCGGACGAAGAAGTTTGTCACTGCCAAAAACCCAGGTAAAAATCGAGGCATGATTTCTCAGCCATTCCACCTGGTCAATATAGGCTTGTGTATGAAGCGCCTGGTCTTCCGGAGTGTGAATGGATAAATATTGCGTTTCCGGACGGCCGCAATAGCCTTCCCATTCCCAGTGACAACTCCAGCCGATCATCAGCATCAGCCCCAGTTCGTCAGCAGTTTCATACAGGGTTTTATTATTTCCCCAAAAACCTTCAAGGCGAACAGAATTAAGATTCATGTGCTTGACATAGGCCAGTTGGTCCCGAACCTTCTGGTCAGAATCATTGAGGAAAATATCATCAACCCAGCCGGCGCTCTTGATGAGTACGCGCTGGCCATTGACTGTGTATTGCTTATGGCCCAGATTGTTCATGTAAGCCCCAAATTCACGGATACCAAAGCGTACAGTTTCCATATCAGAGAGGGTTTTGTTTGCGGTTGCGGAAAGTTCCAGGTCATAAAGCGATTGTTCTCCCAAACCATTGGGCCACCAGAGTTTTGGATTCTTAATATGCAACTGGGGAAAATCTTTGGCGCAGAAGTTTAATTTTCGTTCTTCACCTGATGTTAAAGAAAGGTTTTTGGAAAAAGATATTGTATCAAATTTTCCGGTAATGGTAACATTTTTATTTTTATTAGAGTGATTTTTTACTGTCGTTGAAATTCGAATGTCGGCTTCTTCAAGTGTTTTTGTATTGACATCGGTTTGCACAAAGGTTTTTTCCAGGGAAATGGCGCGGGAATATTGCAATTTTACCGGTCGCCAGATTCCCATATTATTGTCCGGGGGCCAGGGATTCCAGTCTACAAATCCGATTGCCAGATCACCTTTCACCGGTGGAATAATTTCCACTGCCAGGACATTATTTTTAGATTTAAGTTTATCGGTAACATTGAAGTTGAATATGCGAAAAGACTGTTCAATTTTAGAGGAATCACCAATTTTTTCACCATTCAACCAGATGTTTGCTTTGTAGTTTAGCCCTTCGAAAATCAGTTGAATATTTTCCATGTCCTGTTGATCAAAATCAAAGATTTTGCGGTACCACCAGGACTTTTCAAAGCGTGATTTATCGACTTTTTCAAGGTTTTTTCCAAAGAAAATGTTTTCATAGTCACCATTTTCCACCAGCGCCGCCATCACTGTTTTCGGAACACTGGTGGTGTAATATTTCTTTGGTACAAAGTTAATTGTAGAAATTACATTATCGGGTTGTTCAATTATTTCAGATGAAAATAATTGCCAATCAGTTGCTAAACTTGTTTGAAAATATTCAGAAGCCATCAGCATACCTCCAGTAATGATCATTAATGCTAAGATACAAATTTTATTCATATTCATCCCCTATTATTTGTAATGTTATCGGTAACATCAACTAAATATATTGCCGGAAAAAGAAAAATAAAAGGACTTTTTTTGGGTTTTTAATTTTTCAGTGATCAAAAAATTTTGGCGGTTATGAAGACCTTTCAGGTTTAAAATACGGTAACTTATGCAATCTTACCGCAATTGAACAAAAGGTTGATGTTTATTCGAAATGGACTTCATTACAGGGATTTTGAAAAAATAATAATATAAACTGGAAGAAAAAGTAAAAATTTAATAAATACATATCTGACATGAAAAATAAGGAGAATTGCAATGAAGTTTTTACAAAAGTATGAAGAAGAAATTTATGTTGCGCTCAGGATTGTCGCGGGATTTTTATTATTATGGCATGGTAGTCAAAAATTATTAGGATTTCCGCCCTCTTCCAATAGCGCGCCTGCTACGGTAAAATATATAGCCGGGGGGATAGAACTCATTGGCGGCTTGTTTGTGATGACCGGATTCCTGACACGCTGGGCTGGGTTTCTGGCTAGCGGCCTGATGGCTTTTGCTTATTGGATGGCCCATGGAACCAATGCTCTGCTGCCGATTCAAAATGGGGGAGAATTAGCCGCACTCTACTGTTTCGTCTTTTTGTTTATCGCTGCCAAAGGATCAGGAAAATTTAGTTTGGACAAAATTTTCTTTCCAAAATGAAATATTTTGTCATAAATCAAGTTAACCTAAATTATTCATAAAAATATGAACAATGCCCGCTTCGCGCCGATACGTTTCCTGCGGAAACTATCGGGATTAACCTGAATATCATTCTATGAATTTTCCAAATTAGTTTTTTAATATGTCTTTGGTAAACTGTTAATTTTATTTGTTTTGCTTGAAGAATTTGAAAATTCATGAATAATTCAGGTTAAGTTTTCAAAAATTCCAACTTAGAATACAGGCCACATTGAGATCGTTTCTCTGGTGGCCTGTAATTAAATCTCTCCTCTAATAAATCAAATAAATCTCATAAAGCTTCTTTTTATGTGCGGAAAACTAGTGTCAAAAGTTTTTGCTCTGAACATTAGTTTCAAACTCTTTTTCATCTCCCC
>CAZCHS010000165.1:0-1872 GCA_964498725.1 uncultured bacterium
CTTGAACTGTCTACTTCGACAAGCTCAGCATGACAGTAGAGTTGGGCTTTTGGGATAGCCTCTTAATAATATCCATAATATACTGAAAATCATCTTATTAACCACCAGTTTTAACTGGTGGTACAAAAAAACACACATCTTCAGGGAGCCCTTTTAAGGGCTTTAGTATTTTTTTCTGTAAACAAAAAAGCCACCCGCAGTCAGGTGGCTTTATGTCAGATTTATTTTGCCCGTTTAACTTTAACAGGGTCTTCCGGTTGCGGCAATATTTTCACTTCCTGGGTTTCCAGTAATTCCAGGGCGGTTTTGACAGCCGTTTCCAACTGCGGATCATGGCCCTTATTCACCAGTTTTGGTGTCATTTCAACTTTGATGTCCGGTTTTATGCCTTTATTTTCCACATCCCATTCACCATCGGTATTGTAGAAACCGCCACGGGGCGCGGTCATATAGCCGTTATCGATCAATGAAGGAACATCCCAAATGCCCACCAGGCCGCCCCAGGTCCGGGTTCCTACCAGTGGGCCAATATTGCGCTTCTTGAACATGTAGGGCAACATATCACCGCCGGAACCGGCTGATTCATTGATGATCATGACTTTCGGGCCGAAAATAGCCGCGTTTGGCGCGCGGAAAGGTTTTTTATCGCCAATGGGATTATTAAAAAATCCCAGCAGTTCCCTGGACATGAGGTCAACAATATAATCGGCAATCGACCCGCCGCCATTAAACCGTTCGTCGATGACAGCGCCCTTTTTATGCATCTGTGCAAAATAGTAGCGATTGAAATAACTATAGCCGGCTGTCGAGGTATTGGGCAGCCAGACATAGGCCAGTTTGCCATTGGACATTTCATCGACCTTTCGACGATTATCTTCCACCCAAGTACGGGTTCTCAGATTACCATCATAGGATACCGGCTTGACAACGACTTCCCGGCTATCTTTTTCATTAGGGGTGGAACTAATTTTCATTACTGTCTGCTTGTCAGCGGTTTTGTCAAAAAAGGAATAAATATTTTGATCAGCGAATACTTTGCGGTGGTTAACTTCCAGAATATAATCGCCTTCCCCAATCTTTAATCCCGGCCTGGCCAGAGGCGCTTTCAAATTGGGATTCCAGGTTTCATCGGTGTAGATTTTCTGAATACGATAATAGCCGTCTTCAATTTTAAGGTCCGCGCCAAGCAGGCCTACGGGAACCTGTTCAATGTCCGGCATATCACCGCCGCCGGTAAAAGAGTGTCCCACTGAAGTTTCACCGCCCAGAATATCGAGAATATAATTCAAATCCGACCGGTGGCGGACATGGGGCAGCCATTGGGAATAGGTGTCATAAGCCCAGTCCAGATCAAGGCCGTGAACATTTTCCACATAAAAGTAATCCCGCTGATACCGCCAGGCCTCACGAAATATCTGTCGCCATTCTTTGTGGGGTTCCACTTTCATGGACATCCCGGCGGTATTAATTTTCCCGTCGCCAAAATCCACACTTTCACCGGCATCACAAATCCCCCAATTATTTTTGCCTTTTGTAATGAGCATTTTTTGTTTGTCATGGGAGAAGCAATAATCTTTGAGTCCGTCTATGACTTCACCGGATTTTTTTTCATTGATATCATAATAGAGCAGCGGAGTTGCGTTGTTTTCGGGATTCAATGATGAAGTGGGGCCGGGCTCCCGCATAAAATAGACTTTGCCTTCAGGACCGGCCTGCAGATTGCGGTAATTAGCCGCCGGTACATCCAGGGCTATGATCCTGTCGCCTATATTTTCGAGGTCCACATCCACTACTTTCTTTTCTTTCTTTTCCTCTTCATCCTGCGCAGCCTTTTCCTTTTCAATTTTTTCGTCATCACTTTCCGGCAGATAG
>CAZCHS010000165.1:1972-3847 GCA_964498725.1 uncultured bacterium
ATCCTGCGCAGCCTTTTCCTTTTCAATTTTTTCGTCATCACTTTCCGGCAGATAGGGAGATTCCCCTTCATCAGACAAAATCACCGCATAAATATTCCGCTCCACCGGCCTTTCAAATGAGGACATGTCCAGCCATCCCACATTTAGCCCGTAATTTGTACTGGACAGAAAATAGATATATTTGCCGGAAGCATCCCATGCCGGAGATTTGCAATCCGCCATATTATCGGTAATTTGAAAGGACTTCTCCTTTTCTACCGAGTAGAGAAAAATAGCGTTATACTGGTTGTCCAACTGACGTGTGTAAGCAATCCATTTGGAATCCGGTGACCATTCCGGATAAATAGTCCGGCCGGGATTGGCATAGCCTTCATTATCAATATAAGCGGCTTTTCCCTTATCAAGGTCAAAAATGTAAAGATTTCTTCCTTCGTCGGTATAACTGAGATATTCGCCATCGGGGGACCAGGTGAGGCTGTAATAAAATCCCGGATCCACCAGTTCATAGGATTTGCGGTTCACTCCGTATTGATCGGTGATGACCAACCGGTATTCACCGGACTGATCGGAAAACCAGGCGATCTTATCACCATCAGGAGACCAGGCGGGACTGCGGTCGGCGGCGCCGGAACTGCGGGTGAGATTGCGAATGTCGCCTTTTTTCGCCGGAACGGTAAAAATATCACCGCGGGCTTCAAACAAGGCCCGTTTTCCGGTTGGAGAGAGCGCAAAATTATTGATTTCACCGCCCACTTTTTCCCAGTGCGTTCTGGCCCAGGGAAAATCACCGGTAACAGTTATTTCCAGTTTTTCAGGGGACTCATTACCCGGTGTGAAAGTATGCAGATAGCCGCCGTTTTCAAATATTAACCGGCTATTGTCCGCTTCCAGGCGCTTGCAGTCAAAGGTTTTGAAAAAAGTAATCTGTTGGCGTTTTTTCGTTGTCAGATCATATTCATAAATATTCATGGTATAATCTTCATCGGAAAGGAAATATATTTTGTCCTTTACCCAAACCGGATTTTGGTCATTGGCGCCATTGAAGGGGAGCTTTTCCTCTTCATAGGAATCCAAATCAATGATCCGGATGGGATCCACCTGGCCGCCACGGTAATTACGGAATTCCGATTCCCAGGGTTCTATTTTCTGATAGACCATCTTTTTTCCGTCGGGAGATAATTTTCCTTCAGCGATTCTCGGGATTGGCAATTTTTCCGGAAATCCACCGGTGACTGCAATCTTAAAAAACTGTGGAAATCGAATGGGAACACTTTTCCGCGTGGAAGCAAAAATCACAGCCTTGCCGTCATTGGTCCAGCCACGAACATTGTCAGTATAGGGATGCCAGGTTAGCCGCTTTGGTTCGCCACCGGTAACCGGTATCAGATATACATCACTGTTACCATCATATTGACCGGTAAAGGCGATCCAGTTGCCATCAGGTGAAAAGTGTGGATTGGTTTCCGCACCATCGGAGGTGGTTAACCGCCGGGCCGTACCGCTTTCGCTTTCCGTAAGCCAGAGATCATTGGCATATACGAATACAATTTTATCCCCGTGAATATCGGGACTTCTTAAAATTCGTGTTTCACCAGCCAGACTTCCGGCCATTAAAACAAATAGTAAGGTTAATACTAAAAATTTTCTCATGCTCTCCTCCATATTATTTTTTCACAATTGACAAAATATATAAATATTATTGAATAAAATCATCTTTGTCACATAAATATTAGAAAAAGAGAGAAACTAGTCTGTGATAATTTGAAAAAATTATGTAATTTTAAAAAGTTCTTTTATGCGGGTGTAGTTCAATGGTAGAACACCAGCTTCCCAAGCTGGATACGAGGGTTCGATTCCCTTCACCCGCTCAACTAA
>CAZCHS010000166.1:0-3816 GCA_964498725.1 uncultured bacterium
ACGTATCGGCGCGAAGCGGGCATTATTCATATTTTTATGAATAATGCAGGTTAAATATTTATCAGACCATCAACATATTTAGAGGATTATAAGATGTCCCATGACCTGAATAAAACCATTAACAATCTCTCTGTCGATTGTGTCATTTTCGGCTTTGAAAATAATGAACTGGAAATTCTGCTCATCAAACGCGGAGTCAATCCCTTCACAGGACAATGGGCACTTCCCGGCGGATTTATTCTGAAAGAGGAAGAACTGGACGAAGGCGCGCGCCGGATTTTGTTTGAAACAACCGGTGTTGAAAATATTTTTATGGAACAGGTAGCGGCTTTTGGCGGACTGCACCGTTATCCTGACCGGCGGGTTTTCACCATTGGTTATTTCGCCCTAATCTCACCGGAAAACTATGACCTCCACCCCGGCATTGATACAAAGGATGTCAAATGGGTGAAAATGGCGAATATTCCCAATCTCCCCTTTGACCATAATCAAATAATCGATAGCGCACTGCGAAAACTCCGTTCCCGGGTCCGTACCAAACCCATTGGTTTCGAGCTGCTGCCGGAGAAATTCACACTACCACAACTGCAGACTTTATATGAAGAAGTATTAGGACGGGAACTGGATAAACGCAATTTTCGTAAAAAAATCCAAAAAATGGATTTGCTTGAGAAACTGGATGAAAAAGAGAATTCCGGCATCGGTCGCGCGGCTTACCTTTATAAATTTGATCAGCTATCTTATCATAAGTTCAAGGACCAGGGATTTATATTTGATTTGTAGGCCCTTTGATTACAATGATTTATGTAGAAAACAGTCTTCAGTCTGTTATTGAAGTTTGAGGTTGTATCCTTATAATTTAAATTTGATAACCAGGCAGGACTCCTGGTCTGCATTGTCGTTATTATTCCGTTTATTTCATGATGAAAGCCAAAAATCTTCACAAATAAGCATAAATTTTCAAATTAATTAGTGTACTTTTTACACTAAAATCCATTATATTAGAATCAGGTTTAAACTAAAACAACTGAATAGTAACGAATAAAAGGAGAATATCATGAGCCTGTTCATCGGACAAAAAGAATATTTCAAAGGAATCGACAAAATCAAATTTGAAGGCCCGGACTCAGACAATCCCCTGGCATTTAAATATTATGATGAGAATAAAGTTGTCGCCGGCAAAACCATGAAAGATCATTTCAGATTTGCAATTGCCTACTGGCATAGCTTCTGCGGCACCGGTGAAGACCCATTTGGACCCGGAACTCAAATTTTTCCATGGAATGGCGCTGAAGATCCAATGGACGCAGCCAAAGAAAAACTCGATGCAGCCTTTGAATTCTTTACAAAACTGGGAACGCCATACTACTGCTTTCACGACGTTGACATGGCACCGGAAGGTAAGAATGTTATGGAATTGCAAAAAAATCTCGATGAAATCACAAATTTGGCCAAAGAACGTCAGAAAACCACAGGAGTTAAATTACTCTGGGGAACCGCCAACGTTTTTAGCAACCCCCGCTATATGAACGGCGCGGCGACAAATCCAAATTTTGATGTACTGCCCCATGTTGCTACCCAGATCAAAGGCGCTATTGATGCCACTATCAAACTAGGCGGTGAAAATTATGTATTCTGGGGCGGCCGTGAAGGATATTTTTCTTTGCTCAATACAAATATGAAGCGGGAACTGGACCATTTGGCTATGTTTTTAACCAAGTCCCGGGATTATGGCAGAGCCAATGGATTCAAAGGCACCTTCCTCATAGAACCAAAGCCAATGGAACCCACCAAACACCAGTATGATTTTGATACAGCCACAGTGATCGGCTTTCTCAATAAATATGGATTGCAAGATGATTTCAAAGTCAATATTGAAAACAACCACGCCACTCTAGCGCAGCATACTTTTGCCCATGAAGCCCAGGTGGCCTATGACAATAAAATGTTCGGTTCCCTGGATATTAACCAGGGGGATCCGCATAATGGCTGGGACACCGATGAATTTCTTCATAATCTCTATGATGCCACAGAACTGATGCTGGTGATGCTGGAAAACGGCGGCTTCAACACCGGCGGCATGAACTTCGACGCCAAAACACGGCGCAGTTCTACTGATTTGGAAGACATTTTTGTCGCACATATTTCCTCTATGGATACCATAGCGCGGGGGCTGCTGATCGCGGACAATATCCTGCAAAATTCCAATTACATTAAAATGAAAAAAGAACGATATGCTTCATTTGACAGCGGTAACGGCGCCAAATTCGAAAGAGGCGAATTTGGGCTGGCAGAATTAGCAAAACTCGCTGCTGACATTGGCGAACCCAAACAGATCAGCGGCAAACAGGAACTCTATGAAAGTCTGATTAACAGATATCTGAAATAGGATATTTGAAAGATTATAACGAATCAAAAAAAGGATTATCCGATGTAATAAAAATGAGGATAAGATGTCGGGGTTACAGGAGCGCGGTCTTCCAGTCCGCAGTTCCAGATATTTAATAATGGCAAATCAATCTCATGAGATAATAAGATTGATTTTGTCAGTTTAATGCAGATACTTTTTCTTTACTTTTTTGTTATTAATTCCATATTTTACCTGTCAAAACAATATAATCAGGAGAACTAATGAAATATACAAAATCGATCTTCGGACAATTGGCAAACGGCACCACCATCTACAAATACAGACTGGAAAATGACAATAAAATGATCGTGGAATTAATGACCTACGGCGCAACCGTCACCTCTATTCAATTGAATTCCAAAGAATTGACACTCGGTTTTGATACTTTGGAAGAATGGATTGCCAATCCGATTTTTGCCGGCGCCACAGTGGGCCGATATGCGAATCGTATTGCTAACGGCCGGTTTGATATTGACGGAAAAACCTATCACCTTTCCAAAAATGAAGCGCCTAAAACACTCCACGGTGGTATTCAGGGGTTTGACAAAGTTGTCTGGGGTGCGAAAGTATCTGCAGAAAAAGACTGTATCAGTATCAATTTTTTTCGAATCAGCCCGGACGGTGAACAGGGATTTCCCGGGAACCTGGATGTCCATGTCATCTACACATTGACTAATGAAAATGAGTTACAAATCGATTACAAAACTACAACCGACGCGCCCACTCATGTCAATCTTAGCCACCATAGCTATTTTAATCTGTCGCAGAAAAAAACAATAAAGAATCACCAGGTATCAATAAATGCCGACCATTTTACACCGGTAACCGATGGATCAATTCCCACCGGAAAAATTGAACCGGTTGCTGGTACAGAGATGGACCTTAACAAACTGAAATATCTCAAAACAGCAATCAATTCCACAGGCGGGTTTGACCATAATTTTGTGCTCAAAAATGAAGAATCAATTAATCAGGCAGCGCGGGTGTTTGCTCCGGATACCGGCATTCAGATGGATGTTTTAACGACCCTTCCGGGCATTCAATTCTATACCGGCAAATATATTGACAATTTGAAAGGCCGCAAGGGTAAAATCTACCCGCCTTTTGCCGGTCTGGCGCTGGAACCGCAATATTTCCCGGACACGCCGAATCAACCGGAATTCCCCTCCACTTTACTGCGACCAGGCAACCGCTACGAAGAGAAAATTATTTACAGATTCTCAAAAAAATAAAGAAGTAGATATCAAATACTATCTCACCAAAATTATGAAGGCCCTTTCAAAAGGGCCTTCGATTATTTCATTTTTAGCAATTAATTTTAACCTGAATTATTCATGAATTTTCAATTCTTAACCCAAGTTCGACACTTTTAATTATGTAATATGTTGTAATTTATGGAAATAGGT
>CAZCHS010000167.1:0-3736 GCA_964498725.1 uncultured bacterium
TTTGGAAAATTCATAGAATGGTATTCAGGTTAATCCCGATAGTTTCTACAGGAAATGTATCGGCGCGAAGCGGGCATTGTTCATATTTTTATGAATAATGCAGGTTAAAATTGGAATGTCATAAAAAGATTTGCATTTAAATTTGAAAGGCGTAAATTATCTATGACCAAATTAATAGAAATAGTCATAGAGGTTAATAATTATGGGAGCAAATGACCGATGACACGCAAATTTACAGATAAAGAAAAAAAATTTTACAAACAGAAAATGATTGATGAAGCCACAAAATTATTTTCAACCCTGGGATTTAAAAAAACCAGTATAGACGATATTACCACAGCCGCCGGAGTCGCCAAGGGAACCTTCTATAATATCTTTTCTTCCAAGGAAGATATTCTTTTTGCTGTACTGGAAGAACAGGAAAAGTTTCGTGACAGCTTGCTTGATGAATTAATGAAATCGGAGAGAAGTGCTGAATCGGCGATTCGACGTCTGGTAAAGCAATCCCTAAAAGAAACCGATGAGAATAAAATTTTTAAAATGTTTTTTCAAGAAAACCTGGTGGAGCGCTTGTATTTGAAATTATCACCTGAACGAATTGAAGCCCATTTTGCCCAGGATTTTAAAAAATCCAGCGAGTTTATAAAATTTTTTCAGGAACAGAGTGATCTGGTCAAAGAAAATCCGGAAATAATCGTCGGACTTCTTCGTGGATTTTTTATGTTGCCATTACATAAAAAAGAAATTGGCGAAGATATTTATGAAGATGTGATGAGATTATTCACAGAAGTGCTGGCAAAAGGATTAACCACAAATGAGGTCAAAAATGATTAAAGTTGAAAATTTGCATTACACTTATCCTGACGGGAAGGATGAAACCATTAAAGGCATGAATTTTCAGGTCAATAATGGTGAGATTTTTGGATTCCTGGGGCCGTCGGGAGCCGGTAAATCCACCACGCAAAAAATACTGTTCGGTATTCTAAAAAATTATGCGGGTTCGGTCATTTTAAACGGTATAGAGATCAAACGGGTTACGGCTGATTTTTATGAAAATATCGGGGTATCCTTTGAATTTCCTAATTTCTTCGGAAAACTCACAGCTCTGGAAAACCTTAATTTTTTTCGTTCCCTTTACAAAGGCGAGACGCTTGAACCTATCGAATTGTTGACCGCGGTGGGATTAGAAAAAGATAAAGATGTTCGCTTTGAAAATTTTTCCAAAGGAATGAAGGCCCGCCTGAATTTTTGCCGGGCATTGCTCAATGACGCTGATATTCTGTTTCTTGATGAACCCACCAGTGGGCTTGATCCCATGAACCAGAAAATTGTCAAAGACCTGATCCGGCAACAAAAATCAAAGGGGAAAACAATTTTTCTGACGACCCACAATATGAATGTGGCGGACGAAGTTTGTGACCGGGTTGCTTTTATTACCGACGGGAAAATCGATCTGATCGATTCGCCGCAGAAACTGAAAGTAGAAAACGGGGAAAATACAGTGTCAGTTGAATATCATGCAGATGGACAAATTAATCAGGGAAATTTTTCCATGGAGCATTTGGGGAATAATAAGGAGTTTCTCAAGATTATAAAAAAACACAAAATTGAAACCATCCATTCCCAGGAAGCGACACTGGAAGATGTTTTTATCAAAACAACCGGAAAGAGGCTGATATGAGATTGATTTCCGCCACTATTAATGATGTGAAAATTCAGTTTCGCAGCGGGTTTTATTATGCCTATCTCTTTGTCTGCCTGTTCTATATTCTATTGATCAGACAACTGCCGGCAGATTATACCAAAATCGGACTCTTCTATGTGATTTTTACCGATCCAACAGTTTTGGGGTTTTATTTTGTAGGTGGATTGTTGTTGCTGGAGAAAGGACAAAAAACCCTGACCTCGCTTTTTGTAACACCGATGCGGCTGCATGAATACATTCTGGCCAAAGTCTTATCGCTGGGACTGCTGGCATTGATCAGCAGCCTGGCAATTGCTTTTTTATTAGTAGGGTTTGATCTGCATATCACTCTATTGATAGTGACGGTAACCCTGGCATCAGCAATCTATACCCTGGTAGGGATTACTCTTGGTGTCCGCGCCAGGGATGTGAACCGGTACCTGTTTATCAGTCCGTTGTATTTGGTTTTTACAATTTTACCGGTATTAAGCTTTTTAGGCCTGTTTCCCCGGAATCTCTTTTTCTTTATTCCTACTCATTCAATTTTGAATTTATTGCATTATGCTATTCTGGATACAAAATCAGGTTTTTTATGGCTGGATATTGGCTTGCTGATTCTGTGGACCGGTATCGCCTGGTACTGGGCGCGAAAATGGTTCATAAAATATGTGATCCATCAAACGGGAGATTAAGTGATGGCCCGCAGATGATACGGATAATCGGGAATTTTTGTTATTTAAGGATTGATTTATGAGAGCAATAAAAGTTTTAGGCAGTAGTTTAATAAAAAGTATATTCAGGGATTCCTTTATGTTGTTAATTCTTGGAATTCCTTTATTTATGGCGACCCTGTTTCGCTTTGTACTACCAATAGCACAGCGGTATTTGGTCGACTATTTTGATCTGAGTGATCATTATAATTTTGCAACGCTCTTCATTTTGACAATGGCGCCGATGATGTCCGGCATGGTAATCGGGTTTAATCTGCTGGATGACCGGGATGAAAACATTCTCACCTATATGTCTGTGACACCGATTCGTAAAGAGGGGTATTTGCTGTTCAAGGTTTTCGCTCCTATGCTGGCGGTTTTTGTCCAGTCCTTTTTTATATTGATCATTTTCAATCTGGGTGAGATGAATCTTTCGCGGCTATTACCTTTGATTATAATTTTAGCCATGGAAACACCCATGTATGCCCTGATCATGGCCAGCGTAGCCAGTAATAAAGTGGAAGGCCTTGCGATTGGAAAACTCATGGGTGTCAGTATAGCAGGTCCTGCTATCGCCTATTTTTTTACGGCCTGGTGGAAATATTTTGCCGGAATTATGCCGACTTTCTGGATTGCGGAAGCCTATTTTGCAGACGGGATTAATTATTGGATTTTTCTGGGAATTGGATTTTTGGTCCATGGGGTTGTTTTGTTGTGGACGATGAGATTGTTCATGAGGCGGAGTAATTAACAATTTAAAGCACAAGAAAAATTAATTTTAACCTTGGAATTTAATTTTAACGGGGTTGAAATTGTAATGCAGTATAATTTTGACGGGGTTAAAATTATATAGTTGTAAGTTTTAAAGAGGGTTTTGAAATGTATATTAAAAGAGAAGTTGAACAAAAAATTATTAAATACATGAAAAAAAAGGAGATTATTGCAGTGGTTGGTGCCAGACAATGTGGAAAAACAACTATGATCTCCAACTTATTAAAGAAATATCAAAACGTAAATTCAATTACTTTAGAAAATGTAGAAGTAAAACAGCTATTTGAAAATGATATCAATTCCTTTATTGATTTGCATGTAGCTGGTTATGATTATTTATAGATGAAGTTCAGTATGCAAAAAATGGAGGAAAACATCTAAAATATATTTATGATACCCAGAAAATTAAAATTATTATTTCCGGTTCATCTTCTACGGATTTATCAATTAATAGTTTAAAATATCTGGTTGGTAGAATTTTTATCTTTCAACTTCATCCATTTTCTTTTAGAGAATTTCTTTTATTTAAAGATGACAAACTCTTTGGAATTTATAAGCAGGGTGCATTTAA
>CAZCHS010000168.1:0-3714 GCA_964498725.1 uncultured bacterium
AATACATATTAAAAAACTAATTTGGAAAATTCATAGAATAATATTCAGGTTAATCCCGATAGTTTCCACAGGAAACGTATCGGCGCGAAGCGGGCATTGTTCATATTTATATGAATAATGGAGGTTAAAAAACTTGGCAAAAACTTTTAGAAAGAATAAAAATGAATCAGGCGGCGCACAATAAATTAGTTTCTTTTATCTGGTCAATTGCAGACGATTGCTTACGAGATGTTTATGTTCGCGGGAAATACCGGGATGTCATATTACCAATGGTGGTTTTACGCAGAATTGATACGCTACTGGAACCGACAAAGGACAGGGTTTTGGAAGAACTGGCTTTTCAGCGGGATGAAGCAGGATTCACAGAATGGGATGAAAGCGGTTTAAAAGAAGCCTCCGGCTACGTTTTTTACAATATTAGCCAATGGACATTACAACGACTGCATGATACCGCCACCAACAGCCAACAGATTTTACAGGCCAATTTTGAAGATTACCTGAACGGCTTCAGCAGCAATGTCAAAGAGATTATTGAAAAGTTTAAACTGAGAAGCCAAATTCGACACATGGCAACAAAAGATGTACTATTGGATGTACTGGAAAAATTTACATCTCCTTATATCAACCTGACTCCCTTTGAAAAAACCGATCCCGATGGTATGAAACTGCCACCATTGACAAACCTGGGAATGGGCTATGTTTTCGAGGAATTAATTCGACGGTTTAATGAAGAAAACAATGAAGAGGCCGGAGAACATTTTACACCTCGTGAAGTAATTGATCTGATGACGCATATTATTTTTGAACCGGTTAAAGAGAATCTGCCGCCGGTGATGACCATTTATGACCCGGCCTGCGGGTCTGGCGGTATGCTGACTGAATCCCAGAATTTTATTAAGGATGAAAAAGGTGAAATTCGCGCCCTTGGCGATGTTTATCTGTATGGGAAAGAGATCAATGATGAAACCTATGCCATTTGTAAATCCGATATGATGATTAAAGGCAATGATCCGGGAAATATAAAAAACGGCTCGACATTGGCAACAGATGAATTCGCCGGACTGACCTTTGATTATATGTTATCCAATCCGCCTTATGGGAAATCCTGGAAGAGTGATTTAAAGTCCATTAAAGACGGCAAAGATATTATTGACCCCAGATTCGTTATCAATCTGAAAGATTATTGGGGAAATAATGAAGAAGCTCACGCTACACCCCGCTCCTCTGACGGTCAATTACTGTTTTTGATGGAGATGGTCAACAAAATGAAACCGGTGGACAAAAACCACAAAGGATCCAGAATCGCCTCGGTTCATAATGGCTCCAGCCTGTTTACCGGTGATGCCGGCAGCGGCGAGAGCAATATCAGGCGTTTTATTATTGAAAATGATATGCTGGAGGCTATTGTTCAACTTCCCAATAATATGTTCTATAATACCGGAATCACCACTTATATCTGGATTTTAAACAATAATAAAGCTGACGGTAGAAAAGGGAAGGTTCAGTTAATCGATGCCGGTCAGCGGTACCGCAAATTGCGCAAGAATCTTGGTGATAAAAACTGTGAATTCGCACCGGAACATATTCGTGAAATTCTAAAAGTCTATACCGAAATGTCAGAAATTGAGCGGCAAAAAGATGACAATATTGCGGCGCAAATTTTTGATAATGCTGACTTTGGGTATTACAAAGTGACCATTGAAAGGCCTAAACGATTATCCGCTCAGTTTACACAGGAGAAAATTGAAATTTTACGATATGATAAAAAATTGCTGGAACCGATGCAATGGGCCTATGAGCGATTTGGTGATGATATTTATGATAACCTGAAAGATCATGAAAAAGAGATTCTTGAATGGTGTGAAGAAAATGAACTGAACCTGAAAACCAAACAAAGGAATGCGCTGCTCAATAATAAAACCTGGGAAAAACAACTGGCGCTGTTGCATATAGCCGAATTATTAATGCGGGAAATTGGCGCGGAAATCTTTAATGATTTTAATCATTTTAGAGAATTGGTTGAAGCAGTTCTGAAAGAAAAGAAGATCAAACTCTCCACATCAGAAAAAAATGCTATTTACAATGCGGTCTCCTGGTATGATGAGTCTGCTAAAAAAGTGATCAAAAATACAAAAACAATCAGCGGTCAAAAACTGGACAAACTGCTTGTTCATCTGAATTGCACAAAAGAGCAATTACCGGATTATGGCTATTATCCCACAGAAAAAGTAAACCAGTATGTTGAATATGAGAGTGATTCCGATCTGCGTGACACTGAAAATATTCCCCTGAAAGAAAATATCTATGATTACTTTTTACGGGAAGTAAAGCCCCATGTAGCGGAAGCATGGATCAATCTTGATGCCACAAAAATTGGCTATGAAATCAGTTTTAATAAATATTTTTACCGCCATAAACCTTTGCGAAGCTTGGAGGAAGTGACCGCGGATATTTTAAAACTGGAAGCCGACAGTGAGGGACTGATTAAAGAAATTTTGGAGTTATAATGGAAAAGTTAACAGAATCAAATATTCATCGGCAAAATATTTTAAATAATCCCTATGCTTTAAAAAATATCCAAAAGTATATTGGATTGCCTGGAATGATATTTCAGGAAGAATACAAATTTACAAAAAAAATGGTAGCAGATTTTTATGAAATTGATGAACGGACTATAGACCGCTACCTGGAAAAATTCTCTGATGAATTAAAACACAACGGATATATTTTAATACGGGGTAAGTCACTGAAAGAGTTTAAGTTATTATTTGGTCACGTCATCAATGTCGGTACCAAAACAACCATTCTCGGCCTTTTTAATTTTCGGTCTTTCCTAAACCTTGGAATGCTATTAAAAGAAAGCGAAAAAGCCCAACATTTACGATCAAAAATATTAGACATTGTTATCCAGACTATTAATGAAAAAACCGGCGGTGGGACAAAATATATTAATCGCCGGGATGTGGATTATCTTCCTGCTGCAATTCGAGAAAGTAAATATAGGCAAGAGTTTACGTCAGCGCTTAACCAATGTGTTGATATGGGAAATTATAAGTATGCCTATTACACAGACAAAATATACATGTATATTTTTCGGGAAAATGCGAAAGAATACAAGAAAATATTAAAAATGGACCAAAAGGAAAATGCCCGCGACACCATGTATTCTGAAATCCTAAAACTTATAGCCTCATTTGAAACCGGTCTTGCCTATGAAATGAGAGAAAAATCTAACAAATTAGGTCGAAAACTAACACCGCAAGAAACGAACCTTATTTTTGAAAAGGTTGCTACTCACCCGCTGCAAAAACCCCATCTGGAAGATGCCAGAATTAAAATGGCTTCCCGGGATATGCACTTTCGTGATGCCATGCATCGCAAACTGGAAGAATATATTCACTCAGTTTTACCAGAGGATTTTGAAAAATTCCTCGGAGAACAAAGTATAGAATTTGAAAAGCAACTATCAGAAGCAAAGGATGTTCTCAAAAGACTTAAAGATGGTGAATGATGCCAATCAAATATTTTGATAGTATTGAAGAAATAATTGAAATTCACAACAAAACAGTTGCTGCTTCGGGTGGTGGCAGTAAAGACATTATTAATACAGGCTCTTTGGAATGTGCTTTGGAACAGATAAAAAATGATGAATACTATCCGAATTTTATTGATAAACTAACTCACTTGGTGTTCATTGCCAATAAAAGTCATAGT
>CAZCHS010000169.1:0-3682 GCA_964498725.1 uncultured bacterium
TTAAATCAAGTGAAAAACTATTTTTATCATTTATATTTATTGTCAGTTCCATTAGATTTAGCCCTGGTATTAATAATAAAGAGTGAATCGGAATGAAAGCTATTTTTCTCGACCGTGACGGGACGATTAATCAGGACAGCCAAGATTACATTAAGAATTTACAGGAATTCCATATTCTGCCAAAAATTCCGCAGGCATTAAAAATTTTGCGTGATGCCGGATATAAATTTTTTATTGTCACCAATCAATCGGGAATTGGCCGCGGTTACCTTTCTGTCGAAAAATTAGATGAAATACACAACTACCTGACCACAGAATTAAAAAAAGACGACATATCAATATTGGATATTTTTTATTGTCCTCACTTACCTTCTGATGAATGTGAGTGTCGAAAACCCAAAATTGCCAATGTGATAAAAGCAGCTGAAAAATATGCCGTCAATTTGACACAATCCTGGTTCATCGGTGATTCTGAAAAAGATATGATCACCGGTAATAAGGCCGGCTGTAAGACAGCCCTGGTATTGACAGGCATTAGAGGGATCAATGGGAAAAATACTCAAACCTGGCCCTACAAACCTGATATAATCGCTGAGGATCTTTTAGACGCAGCACAACAAATTATTAGTCTGGAGTAGTATTATATGAAATTAGTCGTTTTGAAAGGCGGAATAAGTTCAGAGCGGGAAATATCACTGATTTCCGGAGAAATTATTGCCGATACATTACGTAAAAATGGACATGATGTAATCGAATTGGATACAGTATTACCAATCACCCAGTTGGATTCAGAAACAGAAACTTCCGAACAGGACATTCAAAATGGAAACCTAAATTTACTGTCCCTTTTACAAGAAGATGTTATTCGTAAAAGTGATTTCATTTTCAATGCGCTGCATGGCGGTGAAGGTGAAAATGGTGAAGTACAGTCGCTGTTAATGATGAACGGTCTGAAATTTAATGGCTCCGATTCCACCGGATGTGCCATTGCCATGGACAAAATTATTTCCAAATTAATCTTCGAACGATATGGTATTCCCACTCCGAAGTGGGAGCATTTTAATCGGGGAAAAGAAGAAACAATTGATGAAATGATTTATGAAATTACACAAAATCTTGATTTTCCTGTAATTGTGAAACCGGCCAACGAGGGGTCAACTGTTGGATTATCAGTTGTAAAAGAGAAAAAGGACCTCTTAAAAGCGATCCAATTTTCTATGCAATTTTGTAAAGAAATACTTGTGGAAGAATTTATTCCCGGGCGAGAACTGACAGTCGCAATTCTTTCAGACCGGGCGCTACCCATCGTTGAGATCATTCCCAAACATGAAATTTATGATTATGCGTGCAAGTATACCGATGGTCTGTGTAATTATAATGTGCCGGCAGAAATATCACCGGAATTGACAAAAGAGATTCAGAATCTTTCTGTCATCGGATTTCGGGCGCTCAAATGTTCCGGCTATGGGCGAATGGATCTGCGGCTCAGTCTGGACAATAAACCCTATTTCCTGGAAATAAATGCCCTTCCCGGCATGACCAGCCACAGTCTGGTACCCAAAGCTGCAGCTGCGGCAGGTATTGAATTTTCACAATTGCTTGAGGAAATCATAGAAACCGGATTAAAAAATGGAAAATAAACAATACTGGTTTGCCACATACACCAAAGCAAGACATGAAAAAACCGTTGCAGAACGACTGCGACAGCAGGATATAGAAACCTTTTTACCCTTAATTCATCAGAAAAATCAGTGGACTGACCGAACAAAAGAAATCACAACCCCTCTAATTAAAAGTTATATTTTCGTAAAAATAAACCCTAAAAACCTGCTCTATGTTCTGCAAACTTACGGTGTCTGCTATATTGTAAAAATTGGTGGAAAGTATACCAAAATACCGGAATACCAAATATTAGCCCTAAAAACAGCGCTCGAAGAAAGGGTCAATCTTACTCCGGACAAATACTTTCAACAAGGTGAATTGGTGCGCGTACTGTCCGGCCCGTTAGAGGGAAAAATCGGTAAAATTTTAACAATACAAGGCAAAAATAAATTATTCCTCAATATCGATGCAATCAATTATGCTTTTTCAACACCGATATCCCCTGAAAATGTCAAAAAAATCGACAAAATTTCTAAAGGAGTTCAGACATGAGTATTCATTTTTATAATACATTAACCCGGAGACTGGAAGAGTTTAAGCCGATCGATTCCGGGGAGGTCAAACTTTATACCTGTGGGCCAACGGTTTACAATTACGCCCACATCGGTAATTTTCGTGCCTATATGTTTGAGGACTTATTAAAGCGGTTTCTGCTGTACAAAGGCTATAAAGTAAAACATGTCATGAACCTGACAGATGTGGACGACAAAATAATCAAAGCCGTTTATCAGCAAAATGTAAGTATTGACGAATATACAAAAACCTATAAAGATGCTTTTTTCAAGGACCTTGAAACCCTTGGTATTTCCAAAGCGGAATTCACCCCCGCTGCCACTGAAACAATTCCGGAAATGGTGGATTTGGTAAAAACACTTTTGGATAAAGGATATGCTTACAAAACAGATGACGGGTCGGTTTATTTTCAAATATCTAAATTCAAGGATTACGGAAAACTGGCAAATCTCAATATTGATGAAATGCAGAAAGGCGAGCGCGTTGAAAACGATGAGTACGAAAAGGAAGAACTAAGGGATTTTGCGCTTTGGAAAGGATATAAGGAAGAAGATGGTGATGTTTACTGGGAGACCGAATTAGGCAAAGGACGGCCGGGATGGCATATTGAATGTTCCGCCATGAGTACAAAATATCTTGGTAATCACTTTGATATTCACTGTGGCGGTGTGGACAATATTTTCCCGCATCACGAAAATGAAATTGCCCAAAGTGAATGTGCAACCGGTGAACAATTTGTTAATTATTGGCTGCACTGTAGACATCTTATTGTCAATGGACAGAAAATGAGCAAATCCCTGGGCAATTTTTACAGTTTGCAGGATATTCTGGATAAAGGTTACAGTCCGGAAGCTATCCGCCTGATTTTGCTCAATACCCATTACCGCCAGACATTGAATTTTACCTTTGATAAACTAGATGTAGCCGAAAAAAATATTACGAAACTTCGCAATTTTTACAAATCACTGGAGGCTACCACAGATAATCCTCCAGAATATGCAGAATTACTGAAGAACACTCAATCGGAATTTGATGCCTGTCTCAGTGATGATTTAAATATTTCCGGGGCTATTGGCGCTATTTTTAACATGATTAAAACAATCAATGCTAAGCAGGCCGGTAAAGTTTTTTCCGGCAAAGATTCAGATAATATTAAATCACTAATGAATGAATTTGATGAAGTTTTAAATGTTGGACATTATGATGAAATTCAAGAGGATGACTTAACAGATGAAGAGTACGAATTAATCGAAAAGCGTCTTACGGCAAAGAAGAATAAAAACTGGGCCGAAGCCGACCGAATCCGTGATTATTTCAAAGACAAAGGTATCCTATTGAAAGACGGGCCGGAAGGAACGACCTGGGAGCGGGAATCAATTTAGGTTGAGGTTTAGGTTCAGGTTCAGGTTGAGTATTGAGCAAGGGGCTGAAGCCCTTGATTTTTATTAAAGTGTATATAAACAACAAAAGTCCCTTATTGGTAAGGGACTTTTGTTTTTGTATTTAA
>CAZCHS010000170.1:0-3588 GCA_964498725.1 uncultured bacterium
CTTTTGGGACAGCCTCACGCCTTTGTCCGGAGCTACGGTTCACATATACAATGTAAGTACCATGGGAATTGGAGATAGGCGGGATGCTTTTTAGGATATGGGATTATACTGAATCTCGAAATAAATGTCTTATTCCAGCTTGGGCATTTTGTCTTTTGACAAATGATTTTTAAGTCCCAACATACGTTACACGAGCAGGATGCTCGTGCTACAAAATAATTTCCCCAACGGGGAAACACAGCCTGACATAGGGCGCAATAAAATGAAGCCCTATGACTGAAAAATTGACAATGTGACTTTCCCTGAAAGGGAAATAGAGTTTTTGCTCATTTGTCCGGAGATAAATAATAATTTTAAGGGGAGCAATTATCGATGGCAACTCATGATAAAATATTATACAGGATATTATTTTTAATTGTTTTTGTAATAACCAACAATATTGCAACAGGGACGTCAACCGGGGAAACCTGTGATGGGAATATTAATATCCTGTCAGATTCTCCGGATGCGGTAATTTTAGCACAAGAGCAGGAAGAAAAAGAAACCACCAATACCCGGAAAAGAAAATGTAGATATAACCAAAAAACCAATGGTGAAAATCAGCGTAATCGAGGACTTCGCCCGCGATCAAGAAAAAGAAGGGTGGAGGCGCTGATTCAAAAAGGGGCTGGCGATGAGGGTCTGCAATTCAATGGCGGCGCGACATCTGTTTTGCAAGGATCACAGGGAGGAAATCAAAGCTATTCCACAACTACAGCTTCCTTTGATATTTATGCTCAGGCCATGCTGGATGAAAACACAATTTTTTTTATTGATCTGGAAGCGGTGGGCGGAAACGGAGCCGACAAATATTTCCCCAATTATGCCGGCATGAATGGCGACGCGGGCTCAACACAGGATGAAGGAGGTACAGACCGGTTGACTGTGCTGGAAGTCTGGGCGGAAATGAAAATGCTGAATGAAAGGGTTGCTGTCACTGCCGGAAAAATTGATATGACCAATTACTTTGATATCAATGATGTTGCAAATGATGAAACCACTCAGTTCATTAGCGGCGCGTTTATCAATAGTTCAGCTTTTGCCATGCCGGAAAATTCGCCGGGAATCAGGTTTCACACCTGTGTGACGGAAATCTTTTATCTCCAATTTGGTCTGGCCAGCGCGGACAACTCCGGGGATAAGATTTTTGATGATTTGTACAAAATAGCAGGGATGAACTATCGCCTGTTGCCGGGAACAGTTTTTGATGCCAATTTCCGTCTGTATGGCTACCAACATCCATTGGCTGATAATGCCATGGGATGGGGAATAAGTTTTGATAAACAAATTATCAGTGACCACAGAATATTTGCCCGGTATGGAAACAACCAGAACCAATTGGTGGGTTTTTGGAATGTCAAAACGGCCTGGAGCACAGGATTAAAAGCAAAAGGAATGTTTCTTAACAAGCCTTTGGAAGCCGGTATTGCCTATGGAGCCAGTCAGGCTGACCAATCAGTTAACAAAAATGAGCAGTTGCTGGAAATTTACTTCAGACATCAAATCAATGAAAAAATCTCTTTATCCACCCATTTTCAGCACATATGGAACAGGTTCGGAGATGATGAGAATGTAGCGGCGGCAGGCATCAGAACCCATTTTAATTTTTAGTCGAATAGCATTATCGCGTTTTTCCCCTTCGTTCACTCGTTCCCAAATTGCATTTGGGAACGCCTTTGTCCGTCGCCTCCAAACTGATTTTCAAAGAGGAAGTGGGAAACAGAAGGATTAGAAAAGACCGGGAGTTTTTTTAGGACACGGATAGGTTTTTACAGATTTATATGAAAGTACAAGCTAAAAAGCACACCGAATTTCCCCAACGTGGAAACACAGCCAAACATAGGGCGCAATGAAATGAAGCCCTGTGAGAAGAATCCAGAAACGAAGACTTTCCCTGTGAAGGGGAAATAAAGTTGAATGATCCTGCGAATGTCCCCTGGTATCACTTCATCAAAATAAACCGTTTACTGTGAGATTTGTCTTTGAATGCTAACCGGTAAATATAGATACCGGAACTGAGTTCAGAGGATTCCCAATTAACTTTATACAGTCCCGCAGATTGTTTTTCATTTACCAGCACATCCACCTCCTGACCGACCAGGTTATATATGGACAGCCGGACATTGCCCTTTGACGGAATATTGTATTGAATCGTGGTACTGCCATTAAAAGGATTAGGATAGTTTTGCGCAAGATCGAAGGTGTGAGATACTATATCTTGCTCATTCACACCGGTGCCCTCCTCGGCCAGAGAAAAACGCACGGCATCGGCTCGCAGGACCACACCTTGCGGATTGGTATTATTCCCGGTATCTTCGATTTTGATGGAAACTTCTGTATCTGCCGGCAGGTTATAGCGACCGATCCTTACCCAGCCGCCGCTGCCTTCATTCTGATCAATAATCAGCGAATCAATCACCTCTTCATTGATTGCAACGGTGTATAGCGCATGATTTGTAGAATTAACAGTTTTGGGTACGATGTATTCCAATTCATAATACCCCTGAAAATCGAGTTCCGTGAAAAATGTTGCAGAAGCCAGATTTGACTGGTTCAGCCAGCTATACCGGCTGGAGGTGCCATAAACCTGAGTAACGCTGGTGTGCCATTCTCCGAATTCTTTGTAATGGGCATCATCTTCGTTGTCCAGTTCCTGAAAATAACTGCGCACATTGGCAATTACCGGAATTTTGCTCACCGGTTCAGCGGGATCATTGGAAGCGATGACAAGGGTATCGCGGAATTCACCCAAGCTCTCTGAATAAAGAGTTAAGGCGATATCCGCACTTCCCATTGCCGGAATGGACCAGGGCGTGTGGGTCACTTCAAATAATCCTTCCCTGGAATAAATATCTGTGATTTGCAGCGCTTTATAGCCTTTATTTTGTAATGTAATTATTTTATCAGTCGGAATATTGATACTGATATCACCGAAATCAATCCGGCTGAAGTCACTGTCAAGATCATATTCCCGCACCAGAGGAGATACCTTGAGAACATCAAAGACCGCGATTTTATCGGCTTGATTTTCAGCCGGTACTTTAATAAATAACCGGTTATCAGCAGATTCATCCAATTGAAGAGTGGTAATATATTGCCAGGTATCGGTATCTGGCAAGCTGTCAAAAACAACTTCTTTGATTAATTCTTCATTACTTCTGATTTGAAAAATATAGTTTCCGGCAAGGTTTTGCAAACCGGGTATCTGGTAGAATAAATTGTAATAAGTGGATTTGCTGATGTCAAGATCATAAGCCACAACCGCCGTATCAATGTCGGATAGATAGGTTACTTTGGAATTATTGCCCCAGGCGCTCAAAGCAGTGGTCTGAAAATCCCCGGCAATTTCAGTTAAGTTTTCATCCTCATTATCCAGAAATTGATCATCAGGCAGATATTCTAAAACTTCCAGCGCTTGATTATCTACGGAATCACAAATAGCGACACCGATAGTGGCTAGATTGTTTTAGTTTAGGGTTTCCGCCGTCTGCCAACTCAGATCACCGGTGTGCACACATCCAATGTTATAATAATTTTCTTAAATGTCTT
>CAZCHS010000171.1:0-3464 GCA_964498725.1 uncultured bacterium
ACGTATCGGCGCGAAGCGGGCATTATTTCATATTTTTATGAATAATGCAGGTTAAGATTTCTGAAAAAATAAGGACAATCAAATGAAATCAAAATATAAAATGATTGTGATCGGTGCCGGTATTTCCGGACTCAGCACCGCTTTGGCCTGGAGCAAAATTTACAATGCGGAAGATGTGCTTGTACTTGAGAAAAACAGTATTCCCGGTGGTTGTGTGACCACTTTTGCCCGTAAAGGATATAAATTTGATACCACTCAGATCATTCCCGATGTTTCCAATTTGTTGACATTTTTTGATATTGAAATACCTCTTAAAAAGTTTGAGAATTATTACGCGCGACTGTTTTTAGCAGACACTGAAAAACGGCAAGCCGGTATTTATCCGATTGCATCTTCAAAAACTGAATTTTCTGATTATTTAATAAAAAAATTTCCGGAAGATAAAAAAAGTATCGAACGTTTCTTTGATTATTGTCAGGCTATGTATGATGAACTCAACTATCTGAAAACTGAACCAAAACTAAAAGATATTCCTGGTATTTTATTGCACTGTCCGAAAATAATTAATAATAGCAATAAGACTTATCATCAATTTTTACATAAGTTTAATTTTAAAAATTCAGAAGTTTTCAATATTTTGGATACCTTTTCTTCCTTTAGCGGATTGTCCGGAAATCGTTGTGCTGCTTTATTGACAGCCTGCGCGATGATCACCACACTGAAAGGCAGTTGCCGGCCTGAAAAAGGTTTTATTCAATTTCCACTTTTACTCAAAAATAAATTAGAAACCCTCGGTACGAAGGTGATCACCCGCGTAAAAGTTGAAAAAATATTGGTAAAGAACAATCGGGTGACAGGTGTTCGGCTGACAGATGGAGTGGAAATTAATGCGGATTATGTTATTGCTACCGGTGATACAAAAGTTACTTTTAATGAATTACTGGATAAACCGCAGTGGCCCAATATATATTTTAAAAAGGTGGACAAAGTAGAAATGTCACCTTCCGGATTTTCGATTCAACTGGGATTGGACGACGAATTGAATTTGGAAGAATTGGGTTTTAACTGTGGATATAATGTACTGACAACTCCAGGGGCTCATGAAAAAATATTCTCTGCTTATGAAAAAAACGAATTGCATATTTCTGATGATTGCTTTCATCTGGCGGCTATCTGTCCCAGTCTGATGACTGGCGGGAAACAGACAATGGTGATCCATGTGGTGCCTGTACCTGCCGAAAAATGGATCAAATTACGGGAAAATAATTACGAAAAATATAGAATAGAAAAGCATAAAATTGCTGTATTTTATATTAAAAAAGTTACTCAGTATATGATTCCCGGTTTGGAGGAGCATATTCAATATATAGATGTTTCCACACCGGCCACTTACAGGAGATATATCGGATCACCAACCGGATCACAATATGATATGCTGCCGGTGCCAGAAAATTTTGGCAAAAACCGTCTGAAAACCCGGACGCCGGTGAAAGGATTATTTGTGCCTAAATTCAGTCACGGTATATGGCCTTGTATGCAGGCCGGGTTACAAGTGGTGGATATGATATCCGGCGGAAAAATTATGAATGGAAATTCGTCTTTGCGATAAAAATTAGAATTTGTAGTCCCGCTCCAGCAGGGAATAGGTGACGGTATCCAGGAATTTTCCGGCAAAAAGAAAATTTTCACGGAAATAGGCCTCTTGTTTAAAACCGACTTTTTCAAGGAGTTGCTTAGAGTTTTGATTTTTTGGATTGACATTGGCTTCGAAGCTGTGGAGATTCATCTGGTGAAACCCAAAGGGAATTAAAGTTTGAAAGGCTTCCAGCATATAGCCTTGCCCCCAATAATCATGGTTCAGGGCATAGCCGATTTCACCCCGGCAATTTTCCTTGTCAATTTTCCAAATTCCAAAGTAACCGATCATTTTGTCGATCGCCTTTTCTACAATTACCCAGTTAAGCCCTATCTTTAGTTGAAATTGCAACTGCATTTCATGAATCCGGTTTTTAATCGCTTTGACAGTCGGTTCCGGATAGGAATCCATATACCGCATTACTGCTTCTTGGGAGCGGATACGGAACAGGTTTTCTGCGTCATCCTCATTAAATTCTCTGAAAATTAAACGATCACTTTTAAATTCAGGAAACGCATCAAAGATTTTTTCATTGATATAAATGCTCATATTGATCCTTACATTGTAATTTGAAATTACAATAGCTTTGGCAAAATAAACAGGGAAACCTTCTTATTCGATTGCTATTTTGATAGCCTTAAATTTTCTTGAGTTATGTTTTCATCATTATTCTATGTAAACTTGTTATTATATCGCAAATTCACTATTTTATTTCATTATTGATTATAAGTGAACACTCATAATTTAGATAATGGGTTTTATTGTAAGGAGTATTGGTTTGGTACGGCAAATTATTTTATTTCTTTTCATATTGATTCTTCCAATGATGAATTTTGCCGATGAGGGCGAATTGTCAAAAGAAACAGCGCCTGTTGATTCTTTGACTGTTAATAAGACTATCATCAGCAGTGAGCAGATTGACCGGTTACCGGTGCGTGATTTTCAATCTGTAATTGCTAACAGACCGGGACTTTCGATACACAATAATGATATTCATATTCGGGGTGGCCGCGAAAATGAAGTCGGCTTTTATATCAATGGCATTTCTGCCACAAATCCGGTGACCAATAGAAATGCAGTCTATGTCATACCGGAAGCGATTGATTATCTGCAAATCTGGCCAGGAAATTTTAATGCTGAAATGGGCGGTTACATTTCCGGCATTATCAATAGTGAATTGAAATCCGGTGGTTCCAAACTGAAAGGATCAGTAGATTTTCGAATCGATGGCTTTGGGAATCCGGAAAAGGGTATCAAGTGGTTTGATACTTATGTTTACGGCCATCAAACCGGTGTGGCGACGCTCAGCGGCCCCTTAATGTCTGATAAGATCAACTTCTTTGTGGCCGGTGAATATCGCAGGCGAAAAGACAATGCTGTAAGATTCAGTAAAGGATTTGAATTTAAAAACCTGACCGATATGAGTGTTTATGTTGATAGCCATGAAGATTCTATCAATCTTAGTTACCCGGATGGATTTACACCGCACCAGGAATTTTTAGGAAGATCGGTGAATGCCACAATTACCTTTGATCTGCCGGTAAAAATTACCCTAAATGCCTTGTATCAGAATAATCGCACAGATGTTTGTACAGCGCCGATGTTAAACGCTCTGAATGACAGAATTCCCTATAATGATTATACTTCCACACTATTAACATCAAAATTCACAAAGAGACTTGGCGATCAATCTCTGCTGGAAGTTCAATTGAGTTATTTCAGTTCTGAAAGTGAACGGGGGGACAGTTGGTTTGGGCATGACTGGAAAAAATGGTATGACAGTACAGCAGTCCGTAACTATACAGAAAACCATTATGAGGAGCCGGTT
>CAZCHS010000172.1:0-3389 GCA_964498725.1 uncultured bacterium
GAAACTATCGGGATTAACCTGAATATCATTCTATGAATTTTCCAATTCATCTTTTCATTGATTTTTCGTAACTTGTTAATTTTATTCGCTTTCCTTTAAAAAATTAAAAATTCATGAATAATTCAGGTTAAAAAGGCATTCCAAATATAAAATGGGTTTTCCAGCCCGTCGGGCCATCAATTTCATCATATTCCACATCATCCAGACCATATCCGAAATCAACACCGATCATACCGATCTGGGGCATGAACATACGGGCGCCAACACCGACGGATCGTTTCAGGTCAAAGGGATCAGCAGAGGAAAGGTCTTGCCAGTTATTTCCCGCTTCCAAAAAGGCGAGCCCGTAAATCACCGGATTTTCTGAGACAGAAAGACGTAATTCAAAGGAATACTTCAAAATCGCATTGCCCGGCGCATAATAACTGGAAGAGGTTGTAAAACTTCCCGGTCCAATGGCGTTTTCTTCATATCCGCGCAGGCTGATACCGCGCACCATCATGCCGGCGCCACCCAGAAAAAACTTGTGGTAATAGGGAATATAACTATCTTCATTCAATTTGTTCAATACACCTATCTGAACTGAATTCTTAAAAACAAATTTCCACCAAACCGGTGTGTAATTATCCATTTTCAAAACATGTTTATGAAAATCTTCGCCACCACCTAAGGGGCCACCACTGAAGGTAGAACTTAAACTAAAATCAGATCCGCTAGTGGGAAATTGCGGCCTGTCCAAACTGTTTCGACTGATGGTTTGGCTGATACTGACACCATTATAATTGTATCCCCGGTAAATATTGGATGAAAATTCCGGATCAACATTGGTGATTTCACTATGGGAATAATTCAGACTCCAGATTCCCTGAAAGTAATTGTCGGGCCAGCGAAACCGACGGCCAAACCTCACTGAAGCGCCATAGGAATTCCTGTCATAGGGTTGGTATCCGTATGTGCTGTAGCGGCTGCCGCGTTCACTGTAATGAACACTGCCACCCACCAGGTTTGGCGTATCAAAAAGCCAGGGCTCGGTATAATTAACGGACATGGACTTATAAGCCGCGGTTCCGGTACTGCCAAAGGAGTAATTAACCCCTTGCTGGTAACTCAGTTTTAACTGCTGCCCGGTTCCCATCAGATTGTTGAATTCCACACCGCCGCCGCCAATAAATCCGTATAGTTCACTGTAAGAGATAGAGAGATTGGCGCGGTCCGCCGAGCGTTCTTCCACGGTAAATTCCAGGTCGATTTCTTTTTCACTGCGGGGCACCACGTCAGGCACCACATCAGCGAAGTAATTCAGCATGAATAATTCCCGCTGGCTGCGCATCAGTTTGCTGCGGTTAAATTTTTCACCGGGAAAGATTTTCAGTTCACGGCGCATCACATTGTCATAGGTTTTATCATTGCCGACAAAATTGATCTGGTGTACCTGGACTTCATAATTTTCTGTGATCTGCAATTCAACATTGACCACATCCTCGCCCACCGGCACTTCCATAGGATTGATCTGAAAATAAAGATAACCACGGTCCATATATAAAGTCTGAATACGTTCATACATTCCTTTTTCGAATTCCGTCTGATTGTAGACATCCCCTTCATTGATTCCCAGGGCATTATGCAGGGTCCGGTCTTCATATAATGTGTTGCCTGAAAAGGTAATATCACCGTATTTGTAAAGATTTCCTTCCCTGACATCGATATTGATAAACATTTTTTTCTTGTCTTCGGAATAGTAGAGAGAATCCCCGAGGATTTCAAAATCACGGTAGCCGTGACTGCGGTAAAATGTTCTTAATAATTTTTTGTCTTCTTCAAATTCTTCACGATTAAATTTTCCTAATCTGAAAAACAACAAGAACCGTTCTTTGGTTTTGTCAAAAGCCCCGCGCAGTTTGCGATCGGTAAAAGCCTCATTTCCGGTGAAGGTTATTTCATCGATACGGACTTTTTTGTTTTCATCAACGTTGATCTCCAAATCCTTAATGTGGTCTTTATCCGTATCTTTCAGCGTGGTCTCAATTTCCGCCAGCAAATAGCCGTCTTCTTTATAAAGCTCTTTGATCTTGCGGCGAATCTCTCCCAGTTTGAAAGGAGATAATACTTTGCCGGGCGTGATATAGATTTCTTCTTTGATTTTTTTATCACTGATTTTTTTGTTGCCTTCGAATACTACTTGCCCGAGCCGGGGGTATTCATCCACCCGGATGATCAGGAAAAGGCCGGCATCAGTCGCTTTATCCATCAATATCTGAACATCGGAAAAGATTTGCAGGTCCCAAAGATTGCGAATCGCTTCGGAAATATCCGAATAATCCACCATCCGTCCCACAATCAATCCCGACTGGACCTTGATGCTGGATTCCGATATACTCTCGTTTCCTTCTACGGAGACCCCCAGTAATTTCATTTGTTCCGGCGCCTGTGCCATTAACAGACCGGTTAATAGTGTTATTCCAATTAGTATTTTTAAAAAATTTCTAAACTCAAAATGCATTACGATTTACCCTTTGTCTTTCATTATCTGTTCACTCGTTTTGCCGAAGCGTCTTTCTCTTGTATTGTAATCCAGTATCGCCTTAAAAAGTTCCCGGCTTCTGAAATCAGGCCAAAGTTCATCCGTGATAAAAAATTCCGTATAAGCCATTTGCCAAAGTAAAAAATTGCTCAGCCTCATTTCACCACTGGTCCGAATCAGCAGGTCAGGGTCCGGAATCGATCCGGTATAAAGATAATCACCGAACAGATTTTCTGTCAGTTCTTTCACAGACAATTTATTTTGATTGACATCTTTAATAATTTTTTTCACACCATCCAGAATTTCCTGGCGGCCACCATAACTCAAGGCTAAAATTAAATTCAGTCCGGTATTGCCGGATAATTTTTCAACACCGTCCAACAATCCTTTACGCGGTTTTTCCGGCAGATCTTCGACACGGCCGATTATCGATAGTTTGACATTGTTTTTGTCCAACTCCCGCACTTCTTTTTTGATCGTTCTGAGCAGTAATTGCATCAGGCCGGTCACTTCGGTTTTGGGACGCCCCCAGTTTTCTACGGAAAAGGTGTAAAGCGTCAGATACTTGACGCCCAACTTGCCGCATTCTTCCACAATTTCACGCACGGAATTGATGCCTTCATTATGACCGAATATCCGGGGCTTATTACGTTGTTTGGCCCAGCGGCCATTTCCGTCCATAATAATTGCGATATGCTCAGGTATCTGATAATTTTCTATCAAATCCCGGCGAATTTCTTTAATATTTTTTTCTAAATCAATCATAAAAAGATTTCAAAAGTTACTTTTATATATGTATAAAGTCAATGGAAAACAATGTACTTCATTTTCATGAAAAATAAAATCCATATTCCGATTAATTCAATGG
>CAZCHS010000173.1:0-3224 GCA_964498725.1 uncultured bacterium
ATAAAAATAAACTCCTGAGGAGAGTTGCCGGCCATTGTACCGGATTTTGTGCTGCCCCGGTGCAAAGTCCTTCGCCATTACGGTTTCAACTTCCTGGCCGAGTATATCATAAATATTGAGGGTCACATGGGCCTTTTCCGGCAATGAGAATTCAATTGTTGTTTCAGGATTAAAGGGATTTGGATAATTCTGGAAAAGTTTATAAGCGTCAGCATATTGTTCTTTCACTCCATTGGTGTCAGCATAGCGGACTTTTTTGAGTATCCAGTTGTCCGGGTCCAGCGTAACTTCTGTTGGCTTTTGTTCCACAAATAATTGAAAATTCTGAATTGACAGGGAATCCATAACAGTAAAATCAAAGGTTTCCGTCTGGTCTGAAGTAACCGTTATGTCAATTGGCATTTCAAATAAATAGCCATTGTCCTGTTCCTGAATAACATTGAGATCAATCATATAACCGGAATCCACCGGCGTTGATGTCCAGGAACAAACATATTCCGGATAATACTCACCGTACACCCATTGCTGAAAAAAAGTAGTCAGGTCCATGCCGGAAACAGTATTGCACAATTGAACAAATTCATCGGTTGTCGCCGAAGCATATTTAAATTGCCGGGATTCATAATAAGCCCGCAGAATATCGAAAAAAATATCATCGCCGACAACTCCCCGAAGCATATGCAGCACCCAGGAGGCTTTATCATAGCGCAGGCCTTTGTGGAACAGTGTTTCTGTTTCTACATCTTCAATATAGATAGAACCGCCCCCGAAATAAACCGAATAATCCATCTGGTATTCACTGGCGGTGTAATCCTCATAGGCGTATTCAAACCAAAGGGCTTCCGAATAGCTGGCAAATCCCTCATTCAGCCAGAGATCATGGAAACTATCACAGGTAATGGCATCTCCCCACCACTGATGGGCTAATTCATGGACAATCAAATATTCCGAGGCGCCGCCCATGCTGGAAATGGTCTGGTGTTCCATACCGCCGCCCCATAAAAATTCCGCATGCCCGTATTTTTCTTCGACAAAGGGATACTGGCCAAAAACTTCCGAAAAATAAGCGATCATATCCACAGTATTTTCATAGTCAAAAGTCCTTTGGAGTAAATTTTCCTCAAATACATAATACTGCACCTCCATGGAATCATTATCCCCGTAAACATACCAATCGGAAAATTCCATATAGGGATGGATCGCCAGTGAAACCAGGTAGGTAGCAATGGGATACTGTTCGTGCCACCAAAAAGTAGTTGTATCCGTGGTCTCAGTTACTTCACGCAAAGTGCCATTGGATACTACGGTCAATCCACGGGAAACAGAGACCCGAATGTCCATGGAATCGGCTTTATCCGAGGGAATGTCCTTACAGGGAAACCAGGCGCGGGCGCCAATGGGCTCATTCAATGTCCAGACCATAGCCTGGTTGTTATGCCGGTCAAACCGGAAATAACCGTAAGGATTGGAATGGGGATTCCCGTCATATTCAACATTAAATTCAAATTGCTGCTCTTTAGTATAAGTGGTGTCCAGCGAAACCGTCAGAATATCATTCTGCCAGGTATAATCCAGGGATTGTTCCGGATTGCCGGAGCGGTAAATATTCGTAATGGTCATCCCCTGCCAAAAATTCAGGTCGACTTTGCTCAGGGTTTCTGATAAAACACTGCCAATGATCTGGATATTTCCAAAAATTTTTGGTTTGTAATCATTGATCGACAATTCCAAATCATAATATCCGATGTCGTAATTTTCTTGATTTGATGTCGCTTGCGCCGGATTCCCCTTCATCAACCGAAAACTTCGCTCTTTGTGATAACTTTCTTCTTTCCGGTGATCGGAATTCATTTTCGGGAGTTGTGGAAATAAAAAATTAGGCAATAAAAATAAAATTAACAGGTAATATCTTTTCATGTTTCACTCTCTGTTTCTATTTAGGTAGTGTCAAAAATTTTTGATCTGGACATTAGTTTCAAAGCCTTTTCATCTCCCTTTCAAAGGGAGAACTTGTTTGATTTTAGTCGTGGCCTCGAATTATCAAACTATTAGTAAACAACCAATTGTCCTGTCATGTCCTCCCGATGCATCGGGAGGAACAAGGGGGTTGTGAAATTAATATAAAAGAGCATATTTTATTCATTTTTTCATAATACTTTTGACACTACCTCAATTTATACCATACGATTTTAAAATAGGAAGATATAGGTTAAAGAACAAAATTAACAGGGATTTTTGTTATGAAATGGATTTTGCCGGTATAAACCGAATATTCCGTCATATTTATATCCTGCGTCTCATTTCCCTTTGGCAATTAAATTTAAAACCATTAATATAAGCGACCATTAATAATAAGGAAATTATGAAAATAAAAATTGAATACACCGCCCATCTGAATTTAAAGGGCGTAAAAAACAGTAGTGAAATTACCCTGGAAAAACCCATTACGATTTCACAATTTCTTGCTGACCACAATATTCCGCCAATCCAACAGAAATACATCATCCCCACGGTCAATAAAAAACAGGTAAACCTCTCTTATCTGCTGGCTGATCAGGATGAAGTGTTTCTTTATTTACCCGTTGGAGGCGGATAATATGGCAATTATTTCAAATGATCTGTTCCGGCAGAATCCACCGGAAATAACGGAAAAGCGCAGCTGCTGCACTATTGGTATCGCCGGCTGCGGCGGGCTGGGTTCCAACGTCGCCATGCTGCTCATACGGGCCGGTATCACAAACCTGACCCTTGTGGATTTTGACAGTGTGGAGCTAAACAATCTCAATCGCCAGTTCTACTTTCAAAAGGATATCGGCAAACTGAAAACCGCGGCGCTCAAAGAAAATCTTCTGCAAATTAACCCGAATGCAACTATCAGAAGGATTGATGAAAGAATAAATGAGAATAATCTGTATGAATTGTTCAGCACTTGCAAATTGATTGTGGAAGCCTTTGATACAGTGGAAGCGAAAACCATGATCGCGCAACGGTTTCAGGGAGCAGAGTTCGCCGATAAATATCTGATCGCGGCATCGGGTCTGGCCGGCATTAAATCCGCCAATATGATCCACACCAAACGTATCGCCAATAACATCTATATCTGTGGTGATTTTTTCACGGAATCCAACCGGGAAACCGGCCTTTTGTCTTCCCGGGTGATGGTCACAGCCGCACACCAGGCCAATATGGTGCTGCGTATCGTCGCCGGAAATTTTAAGCCCTGA
>CAZCHS010000174.1:0-2670 GCA_964498725.1 uncultured bacterium
CAGTGGAATTATCAATAATCTGTGAAGTGAGGTCGCCGGGGGCTTCGAAAGTTAATATTATGCTCTGGCTAACTTTGTCCGACACAATATCGCCGGAGTATGCATAAACTGAGTAGTTGTAAGTCTCGTCAGGCTGCAGGGATTCATCCAGGTATTCGGTTTCATTTTGCGCTACAGACGCATATTTTCGTTCCCATTCTCCGTTACCAGTTTTCCGGTCAATATAAAACCCGTCTTCGCCATCAGTATTATCCTGCCAGGCTAATTTAACTGATGTAATACTCTGCCGGACTATGTTAAATTCCAGCGGCGCGCTAAATTCCGAAGACATTGATATTTCTACACTTTTGGAGCGGGTCATTCCATAAAACGCGGAAACCCGGTAATAGTTCATCTGGTCGACGGCAACAGCGGAATCAGCGTAGTGTGTGGCATTCTCCGGCAAGGTGGCGTAATCTGTCCAGTTTCCCGCATCTACTTTTCGTTCGATGACATAACCGTCCTCCCCATTGGCATTGTCCTGCCACTGAAGCAGATTTACCGAGGGTGAAAGCGCTTCCAAAGTTAAATTGGTCACAGGAGGAAACTCAACCCTGATTTGCCCGGTGACTTGATTGGATTCATTCCAGCCGGCAAAAGCGTACAACCGGTAGGTATATGTAAAATCCGGATCAGGAATTATGGTTGAATCAGTAATTTCCATTGTTCCACTTGCATGATCTGTAATTGTTAATAATTCCTCATTCCATTCGCCATCATTCAGTTTACGATCAATCTTATATCCTTCAATATTTTTATCGACGCTTTGCCAGGTCAGTATTGCTGTGCCCAGCGAGGTTTGCTCCGCTTTTAAATTCGATGGTGTCCATTGGGCCTTATTAATTTGCGCAGAGGAATCAAAAGGATTATTCCATTCACGTTCACAATTAACAAAAACAAATAATAATGTCATAAAAAATATTATTTTTTTCATAGTTTCACCCGTAGTGAAAGACTTAATTCCTGTTGATGATACTGCAGATCCATCGTCAATAATTTATTGAGTTTTTTAATATCAAAATGATATTTTAAGGCCGGCATGGCGAGTATAATTCCGGCGCCCGTGGCGATCTGCCAGATTCTGTCTCGCTCTTCGATCTGTTGATGTTTTTCAGTTGCAAAATATCGGGAATCAGGATATTCATCATAAAGTTGTTCTGCTCTATAAAAATTATACCCGGCAACACAAAAAGCGGTAACCGATGCAGAAATAAAACTGATCCGGAATTTTTTGTATTTGTTAATATAAGTTTCAATGCTGTTGCGATCGGGATTCAAATCTATGGTCAGACGTTTATTTTCTTTATTGGCAAGATTAATAACTGTATCTTTGGGGAAATAGTATTTATGCCGCAGGGAGATTGTATAACTGTCGGTCTGTAATTTTTGCTTTTTCAGGGGGGTTGTCCCAAACAATTCCTTATCAATGTATATCTCGGTGTTCCTTTGAGGTGTTTTAACGGACAACTGCCCATACTTAATTTGAGTAGGATCCTTTCCGGCCAATTTCGCCGCCACATACTGCATACCTTCCTTTAGCAGTCCATCCACCGGACCAGTATAGTCAAAGGTCGCTGTTTTCAGAATTTTGCCCGATTCCACACTGATAATTCGCGCTGACACAGTGTAGGTTTTTCCAACCTTTGAAATACTGCCGCCGATTATCTGCTCAACTCCGATCAGGCGTCCGGCTTCGATAACGCATTCATCAGAAGTACACCCGGACAGTTGAAATCCCTGCTCCTCCAAAATGTCCTCCATGTAGGCGCGCTCCATAATATCAAACTTTTTGTAATCGAACAGTTCATTACGAAAGCGGTCAGTCAGTGCTTTGACCTCCCCTTCTTTCATACCATTGGCAAAAAAGTCGATCACCGCCACTGGTGTTTGTGCATTCAGGTTTAGAAAAAATGTCAGTAAAATATAAATCAGTAAATGTCGCTTCATCCGTATTCCTCTTTTCTTCGACCAAAATTAAATAAGAATTATTACAAAGCAAAGAACTGTATAGAATTTTGTGATATATATCACCATTAATAATTTTTTATAATATTGTTTCTGAAAAATTTTGAAATAAATAATTTTGGGTTTAATTTGTTCTGTTTCTATTTCAAAAGGAATCAGGCTGTTTTACCCGGGAGATTTTAAATGAGACGACTAATAATTTTTTCTGCATTGATTTTACTCACCAGAATATCTGTCATGGCGAATGGCATTGGCATTACCAATATCCAACGCGGACACAACCTGAAGTTGGTTTCCTCGTCAATCGATGTCCAGGTGGAAAACCAGATTGCCATTACCAAAACCATGCAAACTTTCAAAAACGAAACTGATTCTACCGTCAGTGTCAAATACGCTTTTCCACTGCGGGATGACGAAAGCGCGATACAACTGAAATGGTATATCGATGAATTATGGTATCTTGCGAATATTGGCGTCAATGCTGATTCCGGCGGACCGGGAACCCCTACCAACACAGCCACAAAATTCAAAAAATACCTGGGTGAAACGGCTATGATGTTCCCTATTGACCAGGAGTTGGATGCCGGTGATGAGATGATCGTCGAATTCCAGTATGTTACCCTGCTGCCCTATGCCAATGGCGTTGTTTCTTACACTTATCCCAAT
>CAZCHS010000175.1:0-2216 GCA_964498725.1 uncultured bacterium
TAATTTTATTTGTTTTGCTTGAATAATTTGAAAATTCATGAATAATTCAGGTTAAGAAGTGAGGAAAATTTTTTTATTCCTGAATCTGTTTCAAAAGTCCCGTTGTAAAAAAAAGGTAGAAGTCAATTCCTATTGTCCTCTTCGGTGCAAATATGAACTAACCCCGAATTTACTACTGGTTACCAAATTAAATAGAAGATAATCACCTTTTACCGGGGGACCGTATTCTAAATATGCGGTTTGATATCCAATAGCGGTGTACCATCCAGGGCATCAATGCCCCTGACTGTGATGATGTTGTGATCGATACAGACCAATTCAACAATACTGAGCCCAATCGGATTGGGACGGGACGGACTGCGGGTGGCGAAAACGCCCCGAATTTCTTTATCAAAATGAGGAACCACCTGTAGTTTGCTGCTGACAATCCGGTCAAGATGAAACAATAAAACAATTTGCTCAAAGCCAGTCAGACCTTTGAGTCCTTTAGCGTATTGATCAAAAATTTCGATTGTTGCTTCAGCGTTATTGGAGTAAACCGGCTGTACCGGTGCATCACTTTTTTCTAGGAAAGGTGAATGTATAATACCGATGGGCGTGTATGTTATTTTATTCATTGAGCCCCTCATACTATTTTTCACTGGCTACTTAAAAAAGTGGTTACCAGTATATTTCTTATGTTTTCTCCCTTAAAAGCATGTTAAGTTTCACTGCTCTTGTGTCAATTCATCTATAATAGTCAGAATTTCTTCTTTGTACTCTTTCGGCGCTTCAATAATTCCCCAACCCTTGCTGGTTTGATATAATCCGTTGAGAGCGGAATCGTGGTAACTTTGCAGCCGGTGGGGAATATTTTTATCCTTCAGCACTTCATTCAGATAGTTTGCCTGAATTTCATTGTCTATGTTTGTGATTTTTTCATAATTACTCATGGGTTCTCCTTTTTTTAATGCGATTCATTTAAAACATTTATGGATCAAAATACTATTTAATTTACTAACAGTTCCCGTAGTTTTTCAGATATTTGTTGTTACTAATCCCAAAATTATATTCTTTTTGCTCGCTGATCCGAAGTCCATATAATTCTATTTTGCCGATCAGTTCATAGCGCCTTTCGATGGAGACATTGGCACCATCATCACTGCCCGGTAAATTTTTGACGGGATCGTTGATATTACCCCAAAAAACGATGCCGGGTATTGAAATTCCCTAATCCTTGATTTAAGGCAGAGGGAATATCCAGGTTCAGCATTGATGGTTCACAGGCTTTAATGGTGCCAAATAAAAGGAACAGGATAAAAATTGGTTTTAATTGATTGAGCATCATTTGTATTAAATTTCATCAGTCGGAAACAGGGGTTCAATCTTATATTTTTCAATATCTTTTTCCATGGTGGCATTGTCGGGGCGTTCATCCATAACCGAGGCTGCTTTGAGCACTTTTTCCAGTAGTTGAATATCACCGACAGTGTTCAAAAAAACATTCGGGTTGCCCAATACCCAACTGACAGCATGAAAGATCGCCTTTTCATTATCCAGGGGATTATACCAGGTATTATATTTTTTATGCTTTGCCAGTCCCTTTCCCCGGCGTGAGATTGATTTAATCGTTTGAATAGCAACATTTTTCATGAGACAGGTTTTTTCCAAAATATTGTAATCCGCAGCATATTCAGGGTTTTTCATCATGGTATAATTATAGGGAAGCAGCACGGAATCAAAGTCAAATTCCGATAAACTTTTCAGATGCAGTTTTGGCGCTGCCAGGCCATGGCCGGTGACGCCCAGAAATCGCACCAGGCCTTCTTCTTTGGCTTCCACAAAAGCATCAATTGCTCCGCCGGCGCTAAAAGCCTCGTCCCATTCTTCCTGAGTATGCAGTTCATGCATCTGCCAAAGGTCGATTTGATCAACTTTTAAACGGTCCAGGGATTGGTGCAATTCATCTTTGGCGGTTTGATAGGTTCTGCCATCGGCTTTGGTGGCCAGAAAAAAATCCTTGCGATGGTCTTTCATCCAGGCGCCGATCCGTTTTTCCGAATCCCCATAAGTTGAGCCGGTGTCGATATGATTGATATTGTATTTCAATAAAATATCAAGAACACGGTCGGCTTCTTCTTGTGTAACTTCCCATAAAGAAGCGCCGCCGAATATTGTTCGTGTGCTTTGATGTCCTGTTTTTCCAAATTCCATTTTTTCTATCATTGTTCCTCCTG
>CAZCHS010000176.1:0-2010 GCA_964498725.1 uncultured bacterium
TTCGTAGCATTGATTTTTCCCTATCGGGCAAAAATCAAAAACGAATATGGAAATTCATTCTACATCAAATCACCCAAGATTTGCCGCCAATGTAGAGCGAACATCCCTGTTCGCTTGAAAACAAATCACACGAAGAGACAATTTATTCTTCCCGACAACTGATATTAAACGATCAGGGATGATCGTTCTACATCGAAATAGCGCGAGTCTATGTGAAAAACCTTCGAGGATTGGTGCACTGCGGCTGATCAAAACTTAAACGCCACGCCAAATTTCCAATTCCCAACATTAAAAAACTCCGGTTCATTGGGCCCGTAAAGATACTCCTGTCCTCTGCTAACAAAAATGTCATTAAACAATACCGACAAGGTAATATTTTCATTGAAATCACACTCCACGTAAGCGCGGAACTGAATGCGGTCGATAGACTCCTTTTCAGGCGTACCGAGATAAAGTTCGTTTTTATGGTCGGTAATTTCTGAATTGGTGACATGATCCTTGTGATAAAAATCTTTGTAATTGACCCGTATCCGCTCTTCTGCTTCACGAGTGCCGATTATTTTGGTCAAAGTGGTGCGAAACCGCCACCCTTTTTCCGATTGAAAGCGAAAACTGACGGGAATTTTGAAGTGGGAGATTTTTTCACTGCTGTTGAAAATCAAATCCAGGTCTTCTTCCTGTTCCTGCCAACGGGTAATATTTTGAAATTCCCGTTGCTGCTGGCTGGAACGGCTTCTGATGGAATTTTCTGTCACCTGTTTATCTTTTGCAAACTCCTGGTATATCAAGCCGATAGTAAAATTTCTGTATTGATCACCGGAATTGACAGCCAGGCCCAGGGTTTTCTCCGTTCTGTCAAGATCACCGCTCCCCTTTTGAATTTCATTGGTCCGGGAAATAGTTTTGGTGTAGTAATAGTCAGAATAATAGCTGGCGTACTCATAAAACGAAGTATCCGAAGACCGGCCGGAACTGGTAATATCGGTATTGTTTTTCATATATTCCATGCGCACAATAAAATCATATTCCTGAACGCTGTTTTTAAAATTCATGGCAATAAACCCGGTATTGCCGTCTTGCTTCCATGCTTCATCATGATGAGAACTATTGTCATTGTAATAATGCAATTCGAAATCCAGCTGGTCAGGATAATCACTGAAATACCAGGAAGTGTCCTTGCGCGTGCGCTCTTGATTATCTTCTCCGAAAATCCAGCCGCCGCTGATGCCCAGCGATGTTTGATTGCGATTGTAATTGACACCGGTGGTTATTTCATATTGTTCGATGGTGTTCTCTCGGAAATCATGGTTGTCGTAGTAATTTTCATAATCATTGTCATAGGAATGATTGCGATTGAAATTCCGGTAATCACCGTCAATATTGTCATAATAATAGGACAGTTTCAGGCCGGCGGAAATTTCCGGTGAAATTTGCCAGGCGGAATATAAATCCAGCATATGGGCCAGTTTGCTTTTGGTGTCTTCGCCGGCAGAGCGGAGTTCCGGCGCATCCACCGCCACATCAGTCACTTGTTCATTGAAGGCATCCCAGCCATAACGATAGCCGCCATAAGTGTAATTTTCATAGTAATTGCCGGTGTGTTTGGTCAATTCGTAGGACAAGGCGAAATTAATTGGCAAAGTTTTGTGCTGATAGGCAGAAATTATTCTCAGCAGCGGACTGATTTCCTGTCTCTCTATGGCCTGGTAATAAGGCGGCAGAAAGCGGGCATTAAGGGCATAATCGTAGTGTGGGTAATAAAAATAATTATAGACCGGCTTCTCGGGTTTCTGATTGGCAAAATCGATTTGCAACTTATCATTCCTGATTCCGGCCAGCAGCGCCGGATTAATACTCATGTTTGCCAGAGTATCAGGAAAAAGACCAAGCATTTCTTTGCCGATGGCTTCCATTTCCATGGTTAATGTGCGATGAGGTTGTAAAAAATTGATGTTCTCCTCATAGCCCTTTTCCAGTAAGTAATGTCCCCAGTAACCGTATTGGGCAAAG